>JBAXGN010000053.1 GCA_037139415.1 Verrucomicrobiota bacterium
CGCCCGCCGGGATCTGTGAGGGGGGCACCGGGCAACCGGTGTCCCTACCTCGACATTCGGTAGCGCACTTATTCTTTGGGAAGCCGCCGATACATATTCGCGATGGTAACAGCAACTTTGGTCAACTGTTCATTCGAGACCTTGCTGTAATCGCCGGCCTGCACGTTCTCAAGGCACTATACAATCGTCTCAAAGTCCTGCTCGAACCCTTTATGGGAAACGGTTCTCATCAGGCAGCCTTGCGCTTCGGCCACTCGTTCGCGTAAGGGCTTGTCACCCAAAATAAGGCAAAGCATCGCCTTCTGGATTTGTTCGGCCGTATGGTTCTTTGTTCTCATTGTGATCTGCGGGTTATTCTTTATTTCCTCAGGTTTCCTTGCTCACGCCCCCTTTGTAAGCACTCAACGAAATACGCTGGGGGGGTACTTATATTATGGCCTAATTCTTTGTATAGATGTTTTTAACGGCTTGTAAAAAGGGTATATCTGCCATTTTCTTTCCTGAAACAAAACAACCATGAAGCTTGAAATCAGAACCATCAATGGTAACTAAATACTGCATATTGACGACTTCGCCACTGTCGTTCACCCAACGTGCTTCAACTAAATAATGGGTATAACGCTCAGGTTCCAAGTCAGAAAGCTTGCCAGCAGTCCAAATCGCGCTTGGGGCCACCACTGCGAAAATTTCGCCAATCGTAACATTGCCTCCCCAAGCCTTTAAGTACCCTCTGGTAACAACTTTCCATCCGTACCGGGTTATGCCAGCTTCAACAAGTTTTTCCCTCTGAGCGCGGTATTCGGCCATCGCTCTTGCGTTCTCCTCTTGATCGCGTTTTGCTTTGGCGGCGGCTTTGGCGGCGGCCACTCTGGCCTGCTCCGCAGCCTCTCGGGCTTTGATTTTGGCCAACCGAAAGGCAATGACTTTTGGTTCACGCTCGACTAAATCAGAATCGAACAACTCCCAAGCCAGCCGGATTGAAAAACGTCCGTCCATTTGTTTAATAACGATGCCCTCATCATTCACATCAACAATTTTCCCAACATAGTTATTGTCGAGTTTTAAATGAAAAGTTCTCGGTTCGTTCTCCGGTAGCGGCGGAAGCGCTACAGTTTTGGTCGGTAATTTGATTACACGGAATACATTCGACAACACAGGCGGATTGTTCGCGGTGATTAAATTGGTTGTTGGGCTATTGGTGAAAGCATTTGTGGCCACGGTGTTATTAACAGCGGAAATTATCGGGGCCTTGGACTCATTTGTTTGGGTGGGAATAGCCACAACCAACTTGGACTCATTTGTTGCAGCGCTAGAGATTGGCTTGGTTGTCACGGACTTTTTTGACTTTCCAGACCACGGATCAATAAAAACAACCGCACCAACCAGTAACGCGAGCAAAAGAGCAATTCCAGAAACCACATATACCTTGCTCGCAAAACGGCCGGCTGATTTTTGAGGATGCTGTGATTGCGAAAGCGGCTCTTCAGAATCTTTACCGGCTGCACCTGACATTTGCATCTCAGCATGAGGCTCAATAGATGCTTCCGCAGAACTACTTGAGGTAGCCTGATAAAATTCCCGTAAAGTAATCCATTCACCACACACCTGAATTTCGGTAAGTAACCCGATCTGGCCGGATTCCAAACGGTTGTCAATTTCCTCCAGCGGAAAGGGGCCTGCTAAACGTCCGCGCCAACGGATTTGGTATGTTTCCTGCTGCACTGGTTGGTTAATACCGGGATTTTTTAGTGAAACAATAGGAGCCTGGACGGCGGATTCAGTTTGGCAATGCGGACAAACAACCTTGGATGGTTTACCATCTACGTTAACCTCAATCTGGGCAGAACAACCGCTGCAAGTGTATTTGACGCGCATTTGAAACCTTTTTGTTCGATGTTACATGCGTTAGATCATATCCGGTGCGATGTGGCCTATTGTGGTTTTGGGCGGTGCCCTACAGAGCTAAAGGTAACGGGGCCGTTTTGTTTCAGAAACGGCTCCCATCCGTATGGCAAATTTAGGGCAGTGGCAATTTGCTTTGCCTTGTTGAATTCGGGAAATGAATCTTCAAAGACGCAAAAGGTTAAGTATACATCGTCCCTAGGTATGGTTTTAAATAAATCCCGTATTCGCGTGCTATCGCCCCCAGCATAGCCACTACCGGGAATAGGGTTGGCAATATCACTACCACCGATAGAGGTCCACTTGATGGACAATTCGTTTTTTCTCATGTCCGCATATCGGCAAGGATAAATGCTCCCATACTGCACGATAACGTAGAACGGGTGCTTTCCAGTCGCGTATTCTTTGGGCAGGCGAAGCGAATGCTGGGATTCATTGATAACCTCGGAGACCTGTTGTTGCAGTGCTTCGGCGCGCTGTTTAAGTCGTTTATTGTTTTCGTTGGCAGCAGAAAGGCTATTTTGCGCTTCCAACTTCCGAGCTTGAACAGTTGCCATCTGTGCGTTTAAAAATTTTAGTCTCTCGGCCGGGGTCCCGTTAGCGGCTGTTGCAAGTTCCTTGTTGTTTTGCGTCACGTCCTCTTTTGCCTGCGTCACGCCTGCCTGCAATTCCTTGCGGGTCGCCAATAAGGTGACTTGCTTTTTCCAGCGTTCATCGTTGGCCTTATTTTGCAATTGCACCGCAAGTTCCTGGGAATGTTGCAAATTAGTCTGCGCAAGGGTCAGTCGGCGATTGAGCATTTCCTGCGTGTCCGATGCGGACTCGGAACGCTTTCCGCGTTCCTTGCTGGTAAGCAGAGTTACCAACACAGCCAGTAATACGATGCCACCAAACGCGTTACACATTGTATCGAGCAACATGTAAAGACTATCGGACGGATGGTTGCGTCGTAATTTCATGGTCTCATAGTCCTATAGCTTTGCGAAAACGTTGCCACCAAGAATCAGTTTTCTGGGCAGGTGGAGCCTCGGCAGGCATAGTGTTTGATGCGTTGTTTACCGTCTGGCGCGGAGTGGCGTTGGTGACTGGGACACTTTGACTGCGGTTGGTTGTGCCATTTTGATTTGATGCTGCAACCGTTGTGTCGGTAGGTGCCGTAGTTTCGTCCAGGGACGGTGGTGTGGAGAAATGAATCTGCCGCCCCTCTTCCAAGGCATCATAGCCAACTTCAAAATTTAGCTTGCGGGCAGTGTTTAGAAGATCTTGAAACAAATCTATCCCCGATGGCCGCACCAGAAACACGACATACTGGTCAAGTTTTTTGGCTGCTTGAAGGTAGTTTTCAAAATCTGACCCAGCATTATATTTGTCGAAACTCTTCCGCTGTTCAGGATGGTCAAAGCGTTCAAGGATGATGCCCGAGCCTGCCACAATCACTAAAATGGGTTCTTTGGTGGAGGCATTTTTATCTGGAATAAGCCAGAGTTGCCCCTCTCGCTGGCGCACTTTTAAGAGTTGCGATTGTACACGCGCAACTTGTTGTTCCAACCTGGCCATTTCTCCGCGCGCTTGAGCTTCGGCTTTTACAAGGGTATCGTTCTCTTCAGTTATTCGTTGAATGGAAGCCTTGAGATCCGTGAGTCCCAGAGCGTTGTCACGGGCCAGGATTGCCGCTTTGCTGCCCGATAACTGCGCAAGGATTGCCGCTTGTTTTTGTTGTGCCTGAGATAGTTCGGTGCGGAGGCGGGCAATATCCGCCTCAAGTTTTTCTACAGCCGGAGCAGTTTCAACCGCAGCAAGCAATTCCTGCAACCGACGGTTTTGAGAGTCGGCATCGAGTTGTTGGCGCAACGTTTCCTGCAATTGTTGCTCGATTTTGAGATCGGCAGGGGAGGCGGAATCGCCAGCCAGCGGCTGCTCCAAATCGGTCGCCAATATCAAAGTGATAAAGACAAGCATGCCGCTCACTGCGGTTATCACATCCGCAAAAGCAAAGAAACTGATTTTCGTATCCAGATTTCTGAGACGACCTCTCATGATTTGGATTCTGGAGTATTGGTTTCCAATGGTGCTGGTTTGCGATCGGCCAAACGGAGTTTGGATACAATGTGCAAATGACAGTAATCATTGCATTCATCGAGAAAGGTCATCTCCCGCTTTTGCTGAAACGTAATGCCCAATTGCAGGATCAATGTAAAGGTCAATGCGACCAGTGTGGCCTCGAACGCCGTGGCAAGACCACTTGTGACGCCTTGAAGCGAATTACGTATCATTGTTATGTCACCACCTGCCTGAAGGGTTTCCGTAAAACGTCCGATGCCTAGACTTAAACCGAGAACGGTTCCGATGAATCCAAGCACTGGAACGGCCCAAACCAACCCGTTTACAATCGTATAGCTTGAAGCGACTTGGTCCTCATCATTTTCCGCCTGCGCGCGGAGAATGGCGGAAACATCGTTAACCTGGCCTATGTTCCTGAAATTGGACAAAGCGCGATCAATCCGGTTTAGCAGGACAAAATGACGAGGATGGTCAACCAGAGCATGAACCCTAGCCAAGACCGTGGCGGCTGTCGTTTCGTTTAGCACGAACTCTGGTTCAACGGGCACGGCTGAGAGCGTCAACGCCCGACGTTGAAACTTCAGTTTAATATTTTTCAGAATGAGAATTGAACTTCCCCAGAACAGGAAGAGGGTGGCTGGAATGACGGCAAACTGGTTGCTGGGACGCATATAGATGGTTGTTACCGGAGCGAGCCACGCAATATGGCTGAAGACAAAAATCACCAAACCATAGAGGATGCCTGACAACAGAGCACCCATCAGAAAGGCCAACAGGTGGTTGACATCCGTGTAACGTCCGCCTTTGAAGCCAAGCCGATTTTCAATATCCTGTTGAGCCCAGGCAAGCAAGACCGGGCGTTGTTCGTTTTTTATATTGCTGGGAAATTGCGCCATAGGATTTTAGTTATAAATATTTATTGTTAGGGTTTCCTTCGATTTCCAAAAACATAGAGAATGGCACCAACCACACATAAGCCAAGGCCAGCAATAATGCCATTTTGGCGATCAGCGATGAGGCCTAAATTATTGACTCTCCCCCCAAGGCCGCTCGGAACACTCTGATCAAACAATAGGAAATAATATCCAGCCAGCAACAAGCCAATGATCAAAACGAGGGTTCCCAAGGTTTTTATGGCCGTTGATTCTGGCCGTACCCCTGGTTCTGCTGGCAGGGTTTCCATGCTAGCGCGTTGTTCCAGCAGCGCGTTTTGCCGCCTTTGTTCATCAAGTTTTTCTTGTTCCAGTTGTTTCGCCACGATTTGGGACTGCCGTTCAGCTTCCTCTTCTGCCAAACGTTGCTCTTCGGCAAGGCGTTCCATTTCCATTTTTTGCAGAGAAACTTGGACTTCAAAGAATGCGCGGAGCGTAATCCATTTACCTTGGTATTGGATTTCGTGAAGCATCCCAATTTCACTTTTTCCCAAACGGCGTTCAATGTCCGCCAAAGAAAATGGTCCCGTCACGCCTCCATGCCACCGTAATGAAAATTTTTGTTCCACGAGCCGTATGATTTCTACCTAGGTTGGATGATAATCGGTGGTGGTTTGTTTGCCTCGACAGCGCCATCAACGATTGTCTTAAACATGGAAGCAGCCGCATTCAAAGCGGCAGCTTTTTCCTGAGCCTTTGCTGCCTCCTTAACCGCCTCGGCAGCAGCTCGGTCTGCTTCAATTCGGCTGCTTATTACAATATATACCAAAGTGCTCACCAGCACCAAGGCAGTAATAATGGCGACATACATTAACTTTGTTGGGGTCTGGCTTCTGTTTGATAATATCGCAACATGTTTATTGTTAGCATGTTGCTCGATTTTCATCAACTCGGTTCGCCGTTTCTCATCTAACAGCAATTCACGTTTTTGCTGTATTGCACGCTCGCTTTCCGCCTGTGCTTTCTCTGCTTGGGAAGCGCGTTCATTTTCAATACGGATTTCCTCCATGACTAGCCGTTGTTGCGCTTGAAAATCCCGAAGTGTAAGCCATCCCCCATCAACGAGTATCTCGTGCAACATGCCAATTTCATTCGTGTCGAGTTTGGTTTTAATGTTTGAAAGCGCATACGTCCCCATTAGTTTTCCACGCCACCGGAGTTGGTATGACTCCTCTATATTTGAGGTTAATGGCGGCACGAGCAGAGATTCCTGAACCCTCGAAGGTGGTGGGTTCCGCTGAAAACTTGCACCATGGCTTGGAGAATTGGGTTTATTCATGGTCTTGTTTGGATGCCCTAATTATTCAGATTAAAGATCCATGGCAAAACGTTTATATATGTCACCGCTTGGGGATTGACCCCGGCGCCTTCAAGAAATTGAGCGCGTGTTTTGGAGAGTTTGTATAAAGGAGACAAGGGCATAGCTTTTTCTGTGAATCCAGACCGCACGTTGGCTCTGCTCCCAAGCAATGTGGGTTGTTTCAGTGTAATGCTGTAGCCCCAAATTTCTTCAGGTACGGCACCATCGGCAAACACCGGCTGGCCATCAAGACCAACAAATCCAACATATTGCAGTCCCCCTTTGGATATTTCGCGCATCAACTGAACCAATCCCGTCGCCTGTTTTGTGTACGAAATATTTTCGACGGAACTGAAGAATCGGTCAAGCCGGTCAGCATAGGCATTTATTTTAGCCGGAACAAACCAATCCCCGCTATTCAAGCCATTGTCAACAATGCTATTAATGGTGTTGTAGTCGGCGGAAATTGCCGGTGCAAACGCCAAGCCCCAGGCTTCAGGTTGAACCCGCATGATTTCCACCAGTCGCAGATATAGGTATGCACGGAAAACAGGGGAGCCAGAGTGGCATTTTTTTAGATTATCAAGGATTTCCAATAGCGGCTTTCGATACGTGGTCTCTCCCCCCATATCCTGCAAACCAATCGAATTATAAGCCGCAGTCTCATTGTTCATTTCTGCTGTCTCAATGCGGTAGATTGGTTGAGTAGGCGTTAATTTGAATTTCCCTTCAAAAACCCCGTATTCAGACACTTTATAAACACAGGCGTTCTTTGAACTGGACGGATCGTATGCGTTGATCGTGTGCCAGCCAGCATCAGAGTTAAGGGTGCCCTCAATAATCCATTCCAATACCTTGGTTCCCTTCTCGTCCAGCCACAATCGTAAGCGCTGATGCCTGCCAATGATCGCAGTATCTTGCTTTATATGATTGAGGAATGCCTGTTCACCCGGAAACACCGTTTCTGGCACGAAGAGCATTGGTTGTTCCTTGTTTAAAAATGCCCATTCACTGGCATTGGTGGCGTTCAGAAGAAATCGCAGCAGCGTTTCTTCATTCGGGCCAATGGCTAGCATGGCCATCGCTGCTTTCACCTGCGGGGCGGTGGAGAACTCGGAGGAAGCCATTAAAGCCAATGCTTCAGAATAGTTGGTCGTGGCGCGCGCTTTTTGCAGATTGAAATACCCGGTATCGAGTTTCTTCAACTCCGTATCGTATGCGCCGTATTTCGTCCGAATCGTCGCCGCTCTTTGCACCAAGTCGCTACGGATTTGAAGACGATTCGTAAACCCTGTTTCACTCTCAGTAATTTGGAACACGCGATTTGATAGGCTGGCAAGCTGGGCGCGCACCTGATCTACGGGAGCCCCATAATCCAAGGCTGCACATTTCGTTTCTGCCAACGCCAGCCATTGTTCAAGCATTTCATTTATGGCTGTGCTTCTTTCGGCAAGGCATTTTTCCCAGCGAATCTCAAACCCTTTGACCCTGGCCGAATGTTCTTCTTTTAAATCTGGAGACAACGCGTCTAAATTAGTGCGTGCCATGGCCAGCAGTTCGTAAATTTTGTTAAGCTCGGTGCCGGCGAGATTGTCCTCAAGTTCCTTTGGCAGTTTAACGGTTATCTCTTCAAAGTTTTTAAATAGATTCCGTTCTTTGCTGACAAAACTTTCGGCGGCAGCGGTAGCGGTGCTGAGCATCCCAAATGCGAACGGTTTTTTGTAGGTTTGCTGCGTCTCAAGCAGTTTCTCGGCGATGCGGACTTGCCGCTGGGTCACCGCTTCATTCAACTGTTTCGCATAGTCACGGGTCCTGAAATAGGCCAGCGTCGCCCATGAGGCTGCTCCAATAATAACCAGACACGCAATGACCCCGGTAATTAATGCGCGTTTGCGTATCAGGGTTCGACGATTTATCTCGGCTTCAAGCAATAACGACCTTTTTTGAAAAGCCGCCGTGGCATCGCTGGCAATGGGACGAGTGAAATCCTGAAGTATGCGCCATACTTTGTGCAGATTCTCGAAGTCCTCTTTCATTTCCACGAGACCGACCTGACGCGCCAGCGTGTCCTTTTCTTCGCTTTGTTGAATCAGATACCGCAGTTCGGCAACTCGCGCCTGAAACTCCCGATCACGGTTGTAGCTTTCCTGTTCGCCTAATGCCCACTCTTTAAGTTGCTCAACTTTTTTTAGCACCTCTGGACTCAACTCCAATGTATGCTCGCTCCGCAACCGTTGGATGAAATCCAATAAGGACAAGGTTTCCATCCAATTCGCTGCCTGCCTTGCGGTTTCACCTTTCTCCAGCAATGTACCACAGCGTATTATTTGGGCATTACGCCATATCTCGCCCTCCGGTTGGTTTTTAAAACCAAAGCCTTCGATGGCTTCAATTTGTGCGACCACAACCTCCGGGTTGCCTGCAGCCAATACATCACCAAGCTGTTGCAGCTTGAGTTGAAGCACTTTGCCATCCAAACGTGTCTGTTCAGCGATTGCGTTTGTATCGCCTGGATTCAACCGGGTGATGCTTTGGAGTGCTTGCAGCGCTTTTTCATCGTTGCGTGCGAAGGCAGCTTTGCGATAAGCCGCATACAGAGGATGATCCGTGGATATTCCCTGCGCGTAACATTCGTTCAGCGTTTGAACCGCACGCGCATCAATTTTATCGGCAACTGGAAGCCCCCGTTGCTGGCAGAAAGTCCGCCAGTCGTCAGACGTACGAAATTCGAGCGCGGTGACACAATCCAGCAGGTTTGGCGCGGTTTCCGCCATTTGGAGCGCCTGTTGAAAATCCCGCGCTTTAACCATCGTCTCGCATTGTTGGAGCCGTAGGTTTATCAAATGGCAGGCCGCAGAAAAATCTTCCGCCAGCTTGGGTGCGATGGACGCATTACCAGGTTCCTGCAAAATCTCGATGATTTTACGTACCAGTCGCTCTATGTCGAGTAGGGTCATGTGGGATGATTCAATCAGTTATTTTTTCTTTTTTTGGTGATTTGAAGTGTCTGGGTTTGAGTGGTTAGTTGGTGGTGGATTTGCTTGCAACACGACATTTGAACGGGGACCGACAGCATTAGAGGCCGATGCATTTGTTGCGGAACCAGTTAGTACTACCCTGTAATTTTGATTCGCTTCGATGATTAACCAACCGACAAAAAGTCCAGTCGTTGTGGGATGAAAGCTGACGGAAAAGTTGACATTGTTATTCAGAGTTAACTCGTCAGGGGAAAGAAGTTTAAAGGCCCCTTCAACATTAGTTTTAGCAGAATTAGTGATTGTTGCTTTTATCTTGATAGGCACCGTTCCTTGATTAGTTATTGTAAAAAGATTAGTAGCATTGGCACCAACAGCAATATCGTTAAATTTTAACGAGGTCATTGGAGCTAACACTTGTGGCAAACCACCACCAGTAACCTTTACAGTATCGGCGCACTCCTTACCAAGGCGATGCACAAAAAACTGATTTGTCCAAATAAGGCGAATCGTCTCCTCGATGTTAGTAGTGCTGGTTGGCATGAAACTAACCGCGACATGGCCGGTCTCACCAGGCCGAAGGCAGAAGTAAGCATCGCCTTGGATGGCGAAGGGCGATTTTGCTTCCACTTTTCCAGCCAAAATCAATCGGTTGGCATTTACAAATTCCAAGTTGGTAGTCACAGCATTACCAACGACAGTGGGATCAAAATTCAGAACTGTTGGTACGATAGCCAATTGAGTTTTCATCCAAGGTTTCGCCCAGACTGTGTATGCACATAGGCAGATGGCTACCACGACCGGAATACTCATGACCAACATTTGAATAGTCTGGTGTCGTTTTGCGCGCCGCTCTTGTTCGTTTTTCGCCGCCAGCCGCTGGCGCTGAGCCTCAATTTCCTGCTCGGTTTTAATGTAGCCTGGCCCATGCTTCACCGGAGTTGGCGAGACAGCCAATGCTGGTCGCGGCGAAAGCCTCACCGGCTGATGAATCTCGAGTTCAATAATCTGGCTGTTTTTTGCGCCAATAGAGTTATAAGCTTGGACCGTATAGCGTTTGGCCCGGCCTTTGGGTTGCTCGTCCAGAGTTGGCCCGGAACGTCCAACCATTGCAACCGGTTTTCCCTGCTCGATTTCAAACCAGCTAAAACTTGGGTATGGTATTCCATCCGCTTTGGCCTCAAGGTGTACAAAATCACCTTCCGTAATGAAACTTTTGTTCAGCCTGATCTCAACATGGCTTGGGGCTTGCCAGCCTTTTTGGGCAAAAGATTGCTCTTCCGAATTACCTGGGGCAGCGCGAAGACTGGCCAGAGGCGGGCTAACATTTCCGCCGAACTTGGCAAAAGCGGGGTTGTCCCGATGCACAAAGCGCCAGCGGAAGTCGGTGGGATTGTCCTGCTCCTGCATGGATGTTGTCAGCGTATATTGCCAGGATGCCATTTTAAAGTCGCCGCGGGAATCCCTGAGTTCCAACAATTCCATGCTTTCACCCAACAATGTGAGCAGATCACTTTCCCCAACTCCGTCAGCACAAAAGCACGTGCCAGGTTTTGTTTCCAACAGCGCATACCCATTAGCCGCGTCACCCGTCAGGTGTCGCCACGCTTTCCCCGGTAGGCAGGTCGTTCTCACTAGCGAATTAAGATTGCCCCAGTTCTCATTACTCAACTGTTGAGGCTCACGATTCCAGGATGTCAACCAGCCGGACCAGTCCCGCAAAATGACGGCAGGGGTGGAAAGTTGGCCGATTTCCTCGGGACTAAACGCAAGGTGATGCGCGATGAAATTGGTGCGCCCTGAGTAATCCAATCCGGCATCCTGAATCCGACTCAACACATGATAGCGGCTGCCACGAATATCAACGGTACGATAGGCAAAGATCGGACGGTCTTTTCCCCCGCTCAGGGAAAGGTGATGATAATAACTGAGCTGCTCCAAGCGCAGCATGAGTGCGTCTCGCATGGCGGCACTGCGCGCGACAGTGCAATAGCCAGAGCGTCCGGACACCAAACCCCGAGGTGCGCTGGTATATATGAGTTGTTGAGGCATTTTCAGTTGGGCTGGGAAGGATGCCCAGAGACAGATTGATGGTTTGGTTCGGTTGGCAAAACGTTGGGACAAAGCTGTGAAAGAATCCAAAGCAGTGGAATTTCGACATGGATGGGTTCCAATCTGGCCGGGTCAGGGACATACTCTCCAGGGCCGCTTTTAATAGGCGTATGGCCGAAGGAACTGGCGGCAAAAAAGGCGATGTTTTCGCTGAGTGTTTCCGCGTTGGCGACAACGGAAGGGCAGATCTCGCGCATGAGCGACCGAACTCGGTCAGAATTACTTTGGAGAACCCCAAGGTTTAATTTCCCGTTTTGAATGGGGTTTTCGATGGGTGACCCATTAAACAAGTGCGACCACGCATCGCATTTCCCGACGACGAAGGCAACCGGAGTTTGAATTTTCGCGCCAAACCGCAGGTTGCGTAGCGCGCAGATTCGGGTGCGCATTTCTGATAGGATGATATCCTGTTGATCAACGATGGGCTTTTCGAGTTGCGGGTCCTTTGTGCTCTGCATTCGGCGGCGGAATTCAGGACTGTTGAACGGGTCAAAAAGATAAACAATGCCAGCCGCACTGGCCACATGTTGCGCCCCGGGTTGTTCCACCACGTTTACGCCTGGCTGGAAATGTTCACCGGCGTTATCGTAGAAGATCAGCGCGCACCGATCTTCTTCCTGCGCGGCTGGCGACATTGTGTACACAAACGGTCGAGGCAAAGCAACCATACGGCCTTGTCGCGGCAGGCGTTCGTACATGGCCCCTTCAAATACGGTCTTGGCAAGTTTAGCCTGTCCAGGTGTTTGGGCGCCAAACAAAGCTTTTCGCATGTCGTTAACCGGTGCATTTCCTGTTGGATCACTATCTTGGAAAAATACGCCAAATTGACTGTAAAGGGTGGCTGGCAGAACTTTTGTGAGGACACTGAGATAATAGGACTTTCCGGCACTTGCATCACCCACAATGGAAATAATATGGTGCGGTATCTCCATAAAACCGGGCGGCAGCTTACGCCGACAATGCGGGCAAGCCACGTCCGAACACGGCAAGCTCATGGCATCCAGAGCCTGTCCAGAATTGTTGAATCGGGTTGCCAAAAACCGTTGTTGTGCGTCTTCACCAAGAACCGGATCACCACGCAATGAATCATGTACTGCTATGCTCATGATGACACTGCTGTCAAAGTGCAACCAGCAAACCGGACAGGTGAGTTCACCATCAGGATTTACCGCCGAAGCAATTGATTCCGGCGTGGATGGCAAACCGTCGTCTCCGGATTGTATGCTCAACGTAGACGGCTGGATTGCTTCATCAGTAGTTGTTCCATCTATAAAAAACTCACCCTGACAGATGGGACAAGTAACCGACTGTCCTGCGTAACTCTCATCCACTGCGAGCTTTTGACTACATAGCGGACATGAAATATTAAATTCCATAACCCTCAACACCTAATTTCATTAAATAATTCTTAGTGAATTCTCAAAAAGTAAAACCGACTCGCGAATTTCTATTTAATTGCATATGTAAGAGCCTATGGCAGGTGTAATAGATGCGCAAGTATAATGTACTCTTTTTTCAACGCACGCGCGCATGACTGAAGGGCGCATCGGTTTAGCTTCGCAACCAACTTGCCCTTGTTCAATTTTTATTTGGCGAATAGAATAAACGTCTGAGCAATAAATCAGTTTTCTTACGCTCCATATTAATTCACTCGCACGTCTGGTTTGAACCATGGCCGCAGCAACCGACATAGGAACAGCCACCAGCCACTTCAGAAACGACCGCTTGGATTCATCCATGTTCAGTTTCATACGCAAACCATACTACCAGGGGAGTGCCAATTACGGACCCTGGGTACTTTTTTATTGAGAATTTTTTACGGTCTGCTATCAATCTCCCAACGCACAGTCCATCAAGTCTTTATGAAGAATACGAAAAACGTACGCTATACCCGGCCACCCTGGGAACGGATGATGCAGATCCATGAAAAGATTCAGCAGGGGGAATATCCTAATTGTGTGCAGATGGCCAGGGAGATGGAGGTATCCTTGCGAACCATGAAGCGCGACGTGCAATTCATGAAGGATCGGCTGCATTTACCGATTGAGTATGATGCAGTCAAATATGGGTTCTATTACACGCAGTCAGTAGATCAGTTTCCCCGGGTCGAGATCAGTGAGGCGGAAATGTTTGCTATGCTAGTCGCGCACAAAGCCATTGCCCAATACCACGGGACACCTTTTCAACAACCGCTGGAAATGGCTTTTCAAAAGATCACGGGACAACTTAATCAGCAGGAAGGGTACTCGCTGGATAACTTTGGTGCTGCCCTGTCATTCCGTCCCTTTGCTCCGGAAGACGCTGATTTGAACGCCTTCCAGATCATCACCCGTGCATTAAGGGAGCGGCGGGCACTAAAGTTCAGGTATAAGAACCTGGGAGCTAAAACTGTACAGGAACGGCTGACCCATCCTTACCATCTCGCCTGCATTGAGAATCATTGGTATCTGTTCGCCTTTGATGTCAATCGGCAGGCTATCCGAACTTTTGCCTTGGGCCGATTGACACAGCCGAAGTTGTTGTCAGCCCGGTTCAAGATGCCCAAGCAATTTGATGCCGATGAATACCTGCGCGGTAGCTTCTCGGTGTATAAAGGGCATGATGATTACGAGGTGGTGATTGAGTTTGATGCTTGGGCGACGGACCTGATACGTGGCCGGCATTGGCACTCTAGTCAACAGTTCCAGGAATTACCGGGGAGTGGGTCTCGATTGACTATGCGCTTAAACAGCATCGAGGAGATTGATCGTTGGGTATTGGGCTGGGGAACACATGCGACGGTAGTTCGACCAAAGGCTGTGCAGGAACGTATTCGCTCCATGGCACAAGACCTGTTGCAACGATATAAATGAGTCCCCTCTGCTGTAGATACGATTAGGCAGGTCAATTTAAACAGAGCGTGGCGCACTGGGTGTTCACATCGATTTTTTGAAGGTGGCCGCCCCATATGCCATCTTAATTTAACATTGACGCACCGGCGCAACTGACTATGTTTAGCATCATGAAACCAAGATTTGCTGCGGTAATGGTGCTCCTTGCCGTCGTGGTTGTTGCTTCGGCTCAAACCGCCCCGCCTCGTATTCCAAACCGAACGAATCTGAGCCAGCGAGAAAGTGATATTTTGCAAGCCCAGCGCAACTACCGCGAAGCTCAAACCCGCGTGAGTAAGGCAAAGAAGGACTACGAGGTGAGCGTTGCATCGTCTAGCTTGAAGATGGCAGAAAGCAGCCTCCAAAGCGCAGAGAATAGACTGGAAGCTGAGCGCAAAAACTATGACAGGGCAATGGAGACTTACAACCGGGATGTGGAAGCCTATCAAAAAAAACAGGAAGCCAAATTCAAGAAACGCTGAGCTTAAGGTCGTCAAACTCAGGTTGCGCTCGCAGCATGTGGTTTATCGCAAACGACACGCACTTTATTACAGGCAACGCATGAATCTCCTCAGTCGCTGACTATCTAGCTGATCACAACACACTATGGCTATGGCTCCGACTACCGCTTGCAGGTTGGGTGGGGACGTGTTCAGGGAAGAGTAGGGGAGTGGTGATACTGGTGCATAAACGACAGCCGCAGTAAGCAACAGGGGTTTATGAAGTCCTTGACGATGATTTTGCTTCATCGTATCCAGTCCCGCATTGCTTTATTTAAATGACCGCTAGTGTGACAACGTCTGGACATCAATAGCCAAGCGAGACTGATTTAGTGCCAATTTTGTTTTGGGCCAAGGTGTTAAACATGGCTACATTTCGCCACTCGGTCCACTCATCGCTAATACAACCCCATTTAGCTCTCCAGTGCCAAATGGCAGGCTTGCACCCACGAAAGGTCTGTTTGATCTCAAAGGTATCTGGCTTCCTTTCTGATACCCAATTGATGGTAAAACGGCCTTCTTTAAATTCAACGTCAATAGTCTTGATAACATCACGGAAGATCTCTCTAGCTTTGAGTCTGTTTAATTTTCCCTCAAGCATGTTATTGATGAATTCTGCCCACTCTTCTCCAATAGATTCAACCTTGATGCCCTGCAAATCTATCTTTTCAAGGGATTGGGTGATTAATTTTTGCTGCTCTTGCATTTCCCTGTACTGGGTCTTGAAGTCATCAGAATCAGGAAATTCAACCAACAGCTTTGCAATATTCTGGCTCTTGCGTTTAGCCTCTGCCAGTTGTGCTTTCAGGGTCACAGAGGCATCATTGGCGACCAAGGGGTCTTGAGATGGTAGGAAGGGGGCAAACTGTTCTAGCGCGAAAATGCATGTCCCAAGAATCACCTTTTCTATTACAGCGTAGTTGATGACACCAGCCTTACAGGACTTTGTTTCGTGAAACTTGCTGCAAGTCAGATAGCCATGTTTTCCCTTAGTGGTATAGACCATAGTGGAGTGGCAATGGTGGCATATTGTTATCCTGCTGAAAATGTTATTGACGCAAATAACCCCCCGTGTTCCAAAATGTTTTCTGCGCGAAATCTTGTCCTGTATAACCTTGACCTTATCTTTGGGGACAATCACTGGCAGGATGTTTTCAACCAGTGGACCCTCGTTTATCTTTTTGCCATTGATTTTGCGGCGAGACTGGTAGGCTCCATACACCGTAGGAGAGCTTAAGACATGCTTGACCGTTGATATATTCCAGTTGGTTGGCTTTCCCTTGGATGTTCTGTAGGTTGGCGTATTGGTTTTAATTAGATTCGCTGCGATAGTCCTAATACCCATCCCATTATTGCACATCTCAAAAATATCCCTTACCACCTTCTCTGCCTCTGGTATGCGAATGAGCGCATTGGTGTTCTTGTCCCTCTTGAGCCAGAAGGGGAGCTTGCCAAACCTGTCCTTGCCTTTAATGATGTCCTGTCGCCTTTCCTCCCATGCGTCCAAAAGGCGGTCTGACTTTTTATTATCCTCTTGGTGGGCCAACATTGCTTTCAGAATCGTTGGCAGGAAGACGTTTGGCTCAAAGAAATTCTTCTCGGTGATAATCTTGCCGTCTTTCACAGTCACGATAGAGACGCCCTTCTTGACGATTTCTAGCAGGAAGTTGCCAGCAGTTAATGGATTCTCCCTGCTTATTCTATCCTCATCCTCCACCAAAAGGTAATCCCCAGCAGTCAAAACCTTAACAAGCTCTCCCAGTGCGTTCTTCTTGTTCTTGCCCTTCCAAGCACTAACGCCCTTGTCTATGTACTTTTCAACGAGGGTTAGGCCATTTTTGGCGCAATACGCCTTAGCGGCATCATCTTGGCGACGTTCTGAGGCACCCCACTCTTGCGGTGGACTGCTGAACCTGACGTAGTTGTATGCTCGTTTCATAGCAAAGCAAACCTACCATAAATGTATAGGTCATACAACACAAATATTCACGAATATCTGAACTACCTCGCACCCGATGCCGAGGCCGCGTTGCAATGCGCGGTACGGACCGCCGCTGGTGGACATGTGAGCGCCAAATTTCATACCGGCAAGATGCCGCAGAAAACCGGAATGACAAGTTTTGCTCGCCTCGCGAGCAGTTATTGGGTTTCCTGTGGGCATGAAATGGTCGCGGTACTGGCTTTGGCTGCTGCTCATTCCGATTGTTGGGATCGGATTGAGCCGGCTGCGCTTGGGTACGGACGTGCTCGATCTGCTGCCGCCGACGGAAATCCCCGTGCAAGGGCTGAAATTGTATCAGCAGCATTTCGCCAATGCGCGAGAACTCATGGTGACCGTCAAAGCTCCCACTGCCGAGCAGGCGGAGGCGGTGGCCCGAACCGTCGCGCTACGGCTGCGCGCGGCCACGAACCTGGCGGCCAGCGTGATGTGGCAGCCGCCTTGGATGGAGCACCCGGAGGAGATGGCGGAGATTCTTGCCTTCATGCGCTTGAACCAGGAGCCTGCGGCCTTTGCCGAACTGACCAACCGCCTGGCGCCCGGCAACCTGAAAGCGGTGCTGGCCAATTCCCGCGAGGTGCTGGCCACGTCGTTTTCCCCCATGGACATCGCCCGGCGCGCGTTTGATCCGTACGATCTGATTCATCTGCCCGGCACGAATGGGTTCGGCGGCGCCTCTTTCGAGAATTCGCAGGCGATGTTTGCTTCCGCCGAGGGTACGTTCCGCGTGCTGTACGTGCAGGCGAGTCAGGACCTGACGAGTTACCAGGCGTGCGAACCGTGGCTGGCGGCGGTACGTGAGCTGGTGGGGAACTTGCGGGCCAGTCAATCGGATTGGCAAGGGGTGACCATCCGCTTTACCGGGCGTCCGGCGTTTGTCACGGAGATTGCGGGCAGTATGCAGCGGGATATGAGCGGCTCGGTGATCGGGACGGCGCTGCTGATCGGCATTCTGTTCTGGCTGGCGCACCGGCGGCTGATGCCCATGCTCTGGTTGTTGGTGCTGCTGGCGTTGATCTTGGTCAGCACCCTGGCCGTCGGTAGCCTGGTGCTGGGAAGTATTAGCGTCGTCAGCATGGGGTTCGCCGCGATTCTCCTGGGGCTCGCGGTGGATTACGCGGTGGTCCATTACCAGGAAGCGCTGGCGCATCCACACGCCACAATACCAGAGATTCGCCGGGCGATTGCGCCCAGCATCATTTGGGCGGCGGTGACCACCATCAGCGCGTTTCTGGTGCTGAACTTCGGGGGGTTGCCTGGCCTGGCGCAGCTTGGGTCGCTCGTCGCCATTGGCGTGGCGCTGGCCGCGCTGGTGATGGTGTTTGCTTATCTGCCACCGCTGTTTCCTCATCGGCTTAAGCCGCCGTCCGAACCGGCCGGCGCTCCTCGGCGCAATCCTTTTGCCACGGCCGAGGTGCCGAGCGATTCCGCGCTGCCCGATTATTCGAGACGGGTGCTGGCGATTACGGCGGTGTTGCTGGTGACGTGTGCCATCGTGGTGGTGGTCAAGCATCCGGTGCTGGATAAAAGCGCCGATCCATTGCGCCCAATGGAGAGTGAAGCGGAGGCGGCGCTTGAAGAGATGCAGGCGGCGTTGGGCGTTCCCAAGGATCCGCTGTGGATTATTGTCGCCGGCGCGGACGAACGCGACGTCGCTCAGCGGCTGCAAAAAACCGAGACCTTCCTGAATGAGGCGCAAGCGCGGCAGGACATCGGCGGGTATCTATTGCCCTCAATGTTGTGGCCGCGTCCGGATTGCCAGGCGTCCAACCAGGCCGCCGCGCGCGTGTTGGCGAGCCGGGGACCGTTGTTTACGGCGACGGCCTTGCAGGAGGGCTTCTCCACCAACGCCTTGTTTCTCACGGCGGAAATGCTGCGCACCTTTACCCGCCTGGATGGCGCGACTGGTGTGCTCTGGCCCACCAACGCCACGAGCCAATGGCTGCTGAAACGGTTTGTGGCTCATCCGACAAACGAATGGCTGGTGCTGGGGCTGGTGTATCCCGCCACCAACCAAGTGGCTGGCGCGGCGCGGCTGGATCTGTTGTCCCGGTTGCCGGACCAGAAGGTCTGGTTGTCCGGCTGGCAGTTACTGGGCGCGGCCACGTTGAACAAAGTACGCCAAAATCTCTGGCAGTTGGTGTTGCCGATGGTGCTGTTGGTGCTGGCCTCGCTCCTGTTCGCGTTCCGGCGGCTTACGGAAGTGCTGCTGGGCATCGCGGTGATCCTGCTAAGTGGCCTCTGCCTGCTGGCCACGATGGGGCTGGCTGGTTGGTCTTGGAATCTGCTCAACCTGATGGCGCTGCCGCTCATCCTCGGTACTGGCGTGGATTACTGCATCTTCATGCAGCTCGCCTTGCGACGTTATCACGGCAGCCTGATCCAGGCCCGGCGCTCGGTGGGCCGTGCGTTGATGCTATGCGGGGCTACGGCGGTGGCCGGGTTTGGTTCCCTGGCGTGGTCCGGCAACGCCGGGATGGCCAGTCTGGGCAAAGTCTGCGCCGTCGGCATCGGCGCCAATATGCTGATCTCCGTTTTCCTGCTGCCGACCTGGTGGGCCAAGTTGACCGGGAAGAAATAGCGTATGACCGAGCTGTGTGGCCAATGCGGGCTGTGTTGCAACGGTGGCTTGTTCGCCGATGTCCGGTTGCGCTCCGCCGTGACGGCCTGGAAGTTACGGCAACTCGGTTTCCCCGCGTCGCGTCATGGGAAAACCTGGCGGCTGCCGCAGCCGTGTCCGGCCTTTGACGGCAGATGGTGCCGCTGCTACGCCGACCGTCCTGGACGCTGCCGCGCCTTTGAATGCCGGCTGCTATTGAACGTGCGAAGCGGGGAATTATCTCCCGCCCAGGCCCTTCAGCGCATCCGCCAAGCCCGTCGCCTGATGGCCGCCGTGGAACGCCGATTGCGCCAATTAGGCGCGACGGAAACCGCGCAACCCCTGAGCCAGCGCTATCAGGCGATGCTGGCTCAGCCTTGGGACTTCAGTCAATCCGCCGCCGCCGTGCGCTGTCGTAACCATCTTTGGTCCGCGTGCCAAAAGCTTGAAGAATTCCTGGCCCACGAGTTTCGCTAACTGGTGTTTTCCCGCCGGACACATGTGCCAGAGTGCCGGATACTTGGGGAAATGCGGATTGCGGAATGGAGCGTTTCCTGAATTCGACGACTATTCGGGCGGTAATTCCAAATCGTGGCCGCGAGGCGGTTTTCCGGTGGTCCGGCCCCCCTTTCCGGACGCCACCACGACATCGCCCACGCTGGTGTAATTTTGGGCTACTCTTGGAGTACTTTGCCATAAGCCTTGACTAATTCATGGCCATCACTTACCCCATGGACGGCAAGAATGAATAATTATGAACCGAGAATTTGAGGGACAAGTAGTGCTGGTAACCGGTGGATCGCGCGGCATTGGCCGGGCGGTCGTGGAACGCTTTGCCGCCCAAGGGGCGCGAGTGTTCTTCACCTATCACAAGGCGGAAGACCAGGCGAAACTGGTGGCGGAAGCCGCCGGGGCCAAGGCCATTCAATGTTCACAAACTGATGCGGCAGCCATTGATGCGACGGTGGCCAGTATTCTTGCGGAGGCCGGCAAGATTGATGTGCTGGTCAATAATGCCGGGATCACCGCCGACATGTTTCTGCTGTTTATGTCCGCCGATGATTGGAACAAGGTGATTGACACGAATTTGAACGGCGCGTTTCGCTGGTGCAAAGCCATTAGCCGTCCCATGCTGGGGGCGCGGCGCGGCGTGATCATTAATCTCGCCTCGATTTCCGGTCTGGTGGGGGTGATGGGGCAGGCGAATTACGCGGCTTCCAAGGGCGCGTTGCTCGCTTTCTCGCGTTCGCTGGCGGCGGAACTGGGCAGCAAGGGGATTCGGGTGAATTCCGTGGTGCCGGGGTTCATCGAAACCGACATGACCGCCAAAGTGCCGCGGCAAATCAAGGAACGCAATCTGGAACACATCGTCCTGAAACGCTTTGGCAAGGCTGCCGAGGTCGCTTCCGTCGTCACGTTTCTGGCCTCCGAAGCCGCGTCGTACATCGTGGGGCAAATGATCGTGGTGGATGGCGGTCTTACAGCCACCGCGCCCTGATCTGGTTGCCGCTTTGGACCAGTGATTGCTGCATGAATGTTTTCCTTTTCCCGGGCCAGGGGTCGCAGGAGGTCGGCATGGCGGCCGACTTGTTCAAGTCGGATTCGTTCTTTCAGGGGTTGGTGCAACGCGCCAGCGACCACGTTCATGCCGATCTCCAGCGCATCTGCCTGCGTGGGCCGGAAAAGCTGCTCGTCCAAACCCGCCATCTCCAACCGTTGTTGGTCTGTGTGTCGCTGGGATATTTCCGGCAGCTCGCGGTGCGTGGGATTCATCCCCAAGGCGTGCTTGGGCATTCCCTCGGAGAGATCACGGCGCTGGCCGCCGCCGGCGTGGTGACGTTCGAGGAAGCGGTGGACATGGCGGCCCGCCGTGGTGAATACATGGATGAGGTTGCCGTCAAGGTGGATGGCGGCATGGTGGCCGTCACCACCCGGCAACGCGATCCGCTGTTGCAGGAGTTGACTGCGGCGAGCTGGCGTGAACGCCTGACGGTGGCGAATGACAACGCGCCCGAGCAAATGGTGATTTCCGGGCAACGCGTGGTTTTGGAGGAAGCCGTCCGGTTTATTCAAGGTGCCCGGCTGGGGCATTGCCGGGTGTTGCCGGTGGCCGGGCCATGGCACAGCCCGTTCATGCGGGAGGCGCAACGGCAGTTTGCCATTTGGCTGCAAGCCACTCATTTTAATGCGCCGCAGATCGGTTTGCTGCTGAATGCCTCGGCCAGTTGGGAAACCGACCCGGCGCACATCCGGGATTTGGCGATCCGTAATCTTTCTGAACCCGTGCAATGGCGTGCCAGCATGGACTGTCTGAAAGCAAAACAACCGGTGCAGCTCTTTGAAGTCGGCCCAGGCCGCATTCTGTCCGGGTTGGCGCGCATCAATGGTTTTGATGAAGCCACTTGCATTGTGAATGTGAATAATTTGCGTGGTGTGGAACTGGCCGCCGCGAGTGTGGAAGAAAAGACGGCGTAAGTTCCAGTTGGACCTAAACACCGAACACCGAATACCGAAAGAAATCCGAAAATTGAATTCCGAAATGGGCGTTAGATCGGGTAATCAATGGATGGTCAGTAGTGCTGCTTTCGGTTTTGGATTTATCCTGTCCATCCTGTTAATCCTGTCATATTCGGTCTTCGGATTTCCTGCATGTTTCACTTGCCCGGGATTTGAAGTTGTTTACAGTAGTCCCATGCAACGGAATCGGACAATCTGGATCGCTGGGTGCGCGCTTTGGCTGGGCATTGCGGGGCAAGCCGCGACGCTCCAGGATTACGCCAAAGAGTATCGCAAACAATTGGCGGAAAAAATCATGCCGTACTGGTATGACACCATGGATCGGGAGCACGGTGGCTACCTGCTGGCGGACGCCCTGAGCGGACGCCAGGTCGCCACGGATAAGAGCCTGGTGACGCAAAGCCGCATGGTGTGGGGATTCGCTCATGCTGATATAAAGGGATTCAGCGACAAACAGCACAATTATCTTAAAGCGGCGGAACACGGCTACCGATTCCTGCTGGAGCATTTTCGCGATCCAGAAAATGGCGGCTATTACTGGAAGTTGGGCACCGACGGGAAAATCCTCGATGATCGCAAGATTCTCTACGGCCAATGCTTTGTCATCTATGCCATGGTCGAGTATTCCCGGGCCAGTGGCCGCCAGGAACCCATTGACCGTGCCATGGAGCTGTATCGTTCGATTCAACAGCGCTCACACGATGCCAACAATGACGGATGGTTTGAACATTTCAAACGGGATTGGACTCCCCTCATGCAGCATGATGAAACCATCGTGGTCGAATTGGGTGGTCACAAAAGCGCCAATACGCACCTGCACCTGATGGAATGCCTTACGGAACTATATGACGTTACCCATCATTCGGAGGTGAAAAAATCGTTGGAGGAATGCTTGCGTTTGAATCAGGATTATTTCTATCCGTTGGAAGCGGGCAAATCCTGTTTTCACCGGCAACCGGATTGGCGACTCGTCACGCGTCCAGCCAGTGCCGGACTGTCCTATGGGCATAATGTGGAGTTTGCCTGGCTGATGATTCGCGCGGAGCTGGTTTTGGGACGCAAGCCGTCCTGGAGCCATTTCAATGCCCATCTGGAACATGCGTTGAAATACGGTTATGACTGGATCAATGGCGGCATCTATGCCCGTGGAATAGACAACCAGCCTGCTACTGCCACGGAGAAAGTCTGGTGGGCGGAAGCGGAATTGATTGCCGCCTTGACCGATGGCCTCAAGCGCAAATGGAATCCCATGTACGAGGCTGCCCTGGAAAAACAGATTCGTTTTATCGCGGAAAAACAAACCGCACCCGACGGCATCTGGTTGGATACCGTGACGAGCGAAGGAAACCCAAAAAGCCCTGGCAAAGCGCACGCGTGGAAGGCGAACTATCACGACGTGCGCGCGATGGTTAAGTTCATGGAAGCGTTTGAAAAGGACTGAACCAGTGGGACGCCAGCCTGGCGTGGAGAATGATTGACAAGAATAAAAGTCGCCGTACAAGTGTCTCCGTCATTTATGCGCTGGCTGGATAATTGGTTGAGCCGGCAGCAGCGGGGGCTGATCGGTGCTATCTTGTTGCTGTTGTTATTGGGGTGGATCGTCAAACACTGGCGGCTATCCCATCTGCCAACCCGTACGGTGGTTCCGGTAGCGCAGTCACATTGATTATGCAGCGGATTAATTTTGAGGAAGAGTTGGACAAGATTGTGAGTCGCGACCCGCGTTTTGAGCGGGAGGCGTATCATTTTGTCCGCGCCGGTCTGGATCACACGCAGAAAATCAGCGGCAAAGCGCCCAAGGATGAGTTGCGTCACGTCAGCGGCCAGCAATTGCTCATCGGCATTCGTGAGTACGCCTTGCGCGAGTTCGGCCCCATGGCGATCACGGTGCTGGAGGATTGGGGCATTACCCGCTGCCAGGATTTTGGCGACATCGTGTTCAACATGATTGAGGCCGGATTGCTGGCCAAGACCGACAAGGACAGCCGGGCGGATTTTCAGACCGGATATGATTTTCAGGATGCCTTTCGGAAACCCTTTTTGCCTGCCGCGAAATGTCCGCCAACGCCCGCGCCATCCGCTTGACCTGAGGGGCTGTTCCCCGCATGCTTGCCGCATTGGCTGGAGGGCAGGGGATGGTGAAGTAATAGCCTGCCACACGTTTTGTTTCCGAGCGTAATTTCGCTTACAGCCATGAATTTGATGCCATGATGACAAATAATGATGAAGTTCCCGCTTTGCCGCCCGGCGTGCAGGTGGTCAACCTTGACAAT
Organism: Verrucomicrobiota bacterium; assembly: GCA_037139415.1. Classification (NCBI taxonomy): domain Bacteria; kingdom Pseudomonadati; phylum Verrucomicrobiota; species Verrucomicrobiota bacterium. The sequence continues at coordinate 24,041 of JBAXGN010000053.1, forward strand.
GGGTTGGTGCTGATTCTCCGCGAAGATCACAGCGCCCCGGTCGTGTCTGCCCAGGCTTGGTGCAAAACTGGCAGCATTCATGAAGGTCGCTGGTTGGGGGCCGGCCTCTCGCATGTACTCGAGCACATGCTGTTCAAAGGCACAACGACGCGCGGATCAGGCAAGATTGACCAGGAGGTCCATGATGCGGGCGGGTACATGAACGCTTACACTAGCTTTGATCGCACGGTTTACTTTATTGACGTGCCCAACACCGGTGCGACGGTGGCGATTGATATCCTGTGCGACATCATGCAGCACGCCACCCTGCCGGAGGCGGAACTGGCCAAGGAAATGGATGTCATTCGCCGTGAGATGGACATGGGCCAGGATGATCCCAATCAACGGTCTGGCCGTCGGCTGTTTGAAACCGCCTATACGCGCAGCCCGTACCGGTTTACCGTCATTGGTTACCCGGATATTTTTAACGAACTCAAGCGGGAAGATATTTTTAATTATTATCGCGAGAAATACACGCCCAACAACCTGTTCATGGTGGTGGTGGGCGACTTCAAGGCGGAGGAGGTTATCGCCCAGGTGCGCGCCGCGTTCGCGAACACGAAGGCCCGTCCCATGCCGCCCGAAGTCCTGCCGGAGGAGCCACGGCAACTCGCCGAGCGTGAAGTGGTGGAGGAAGCCCCGGTGGAGATGGCGCATGTTCATTTCAGTTGGCACATTCCCGATGTCCGGCATACGGATATCCCCGTGCTGGATGTGCTGGCCACCTTGCTGGGTTCCGGAAGGAGTTCCCGCCTGTATCAGGAAGTGCGCGAGAAAGGCCTGGTCGTATCCGCAGATGCCTGGACCTACAATCCCGGTAATCCTGGTTTGTTTGGCATGAGCGCCATGATCGAAGCCGATAAATATGACTCGGCTAAAGCAGCGCTGTTGTCGCAAGTGGAGCGGTTCAAAAACGAATTACCCTCCGAAGCGGAACTCGCCAAAGCTGTCAAACAATTCATCGCCGGCACGCTGTCCGCCCGCAAGACCATGGCGGGGCAGGGGCAGGATTTGGGCGGCAACTGGATTGCGGCCAACGACCTTAATTTCTCCGCACGCTATCTCGAAACCGTTAAGCAGATCACACCGTCCGATTTGCAGCGCGTGGCCCGTGGTTATCTGACCAGGGATAATCGCACCATTTATGCGCTCGTTCCGGAAGGGAGCAAGCAGCGCGTCGCCCTGATGGCGGATACGGCAACACGCACTCCCGTCCAAAGCTTTGTTTTGGCCAATGGAATGCGGTTGCTGCTGAAGGAGGATCACCGCCTTCCGTTCGTGGAATTCCGCGCCGTCTTGCGCGGGGGAATTCTTTCTGAAACCGCGGCGACCAACGGCATTTCCTTGCTGACCGCCAAACTGCTGCTCAAGGGCACGAAGACGCGCCGGGCGGATGAAATCGCACGCGAAATCGAATCGCTGGGCGGCAGTCTGGACACCTTTAGCGCCAATAATACCCTTGGCCTTAGCATGGAAGTGATGCGCGAAGATTTCTCCAAGGGCTTGGAACTGTTTGCCGATGTGATTTTGAATCCCGTTTTTCCGGCAGAGGCGTTTGAACGCGAACGGGAAGTGCAATTGGCCTCGATCCGCGCGCAGCGGGATCATTTGTTGCAATGCGCCATTAAGATGATGCGGCGCGGTCTGTTTGGCGATACCGGTTATGGGTATGATGCCTTGGGGACCGAGGCGGGGTTGGCGCAGTTGACGCCTGCGCACGCGGCCAAGTGCTGGCAGGACCTTGGTGCGCCAGAAAACTGTGTGCTCTCCATTTACGGCAACTTCCAGACCGGGGAGGTCTGTGCCGAGGTGGAAAAAGCACTCGCGGCATGGCAGCGCAAGGCGCACATTCCGGCGTTGCAGCCATCGGCGGCGCTGACGGAAATTCTGCGGCTCGACGAGACTCGCGATAAAAAACAAGGCGTGCTGGTCATCGGCTTTCGCGGGACGACGATGCTGGATGAAGATCGTTTCGCGCTCGAATTGATCCAGGAGTCGTGCAGCGATCTGGGGTCGCGATTGTTCACCCGCATTCGCGAGAAACTCGGGCTCGCCTATTATGTCGGTGCGCAAAATATGTTGGGACTCACGCCGGGCTTCTTTGCGTTTTACGCGGGGACGGAGCCGGATAAAATCAGCGTCTGCGAAGCCGAAATGCTCAGGGAAGTCGCCACCCTCTGCAGCGAGGGGTTGACGGACGAAGAGCTGAAACGTTCCAAGGCCAAGATCATTGGTCAGAAGAAAATTGGTCGCCAGGATTTAGGACACTGTGCCACTGTGGCTGCCTTGGACGAGCTTTACGGGTTGGGGTACCAGAATCACGAAACCGAGGATGCTCGCTATGCGGCGGTGACCTTGGAGCAGATTCGGCATGTCGCGCAAAAATTTCTGACGCCGGATCGCATGGTGGTGGCCGTTATTCGTCCCGAATAAGCAACGGTGTTGGCCTTGAAAACCACGTTGCCTGACATTCGCCGACAATTGCACACTGCCGCCAGTGTGGAGCAAGCGGCCAACTTACAGCGTTTTTTCAAAACCGGGCCCGGCCAATACGGAGCGGGCGACGTCTTCCTGGGCATCAAGGTTCCGCCGATTCGCCGATTGGTGCCATCGGGCGATGAAATGGCGCTGGCCGAGGTGTGCGAGCTTCTGCATTCCCGTTACCACGAGGAGCGCCTGCTCGCGCTGCTGATTCTGGTGCGCCGCTTTCAGCGGAGTGAACCGCCGATGCAACAGAAGATTTTCGAACTGTATCTGCGCGAAACCCGCTACATCAATAACTGGGACCTGGTGGATTTATCCGCGCCGCAAATCGTGGGTGGTTGGCTGTTGATCCGGCCACGCAAGCTTCTGGATGACTTGGCTCGCTCCGAACTTTTATGGGAACGCCGCATTGCGGTGCTCGCCACATTCACCTTTATCCGTCACGGGCAGTTCGATGATACGCTGCGGCTGTGTGAACGTCTGTTGAATGATCCGCATGATTTGATGCACAAGGCGTGCGGTTGGATGCTGCGCGAGGTGGGTAAACGCGAGGTGGTTGTGTTGTCAGCCTTTCTCGAACAACACGCTCTGGCCATGCCGCGCACGATGCTGCGGTATGCCATCGAGCGCTACCCGGAAACGCAACGCCAGGCCTGGTTGCGCGTAAAACCTGCGGCCTAGGCCCCGGTTGGTCTCGTTCCCAAAGCAAAACCCGTCAGGCGATGTTACGCCCAACGGGTTGTTACAGAGTAAAGCGCTATAGGAGTTGCTCGGCTACTTGGCCTCTACGCACACGACATTGCCAGCGGCATTGCGCGCGTAGATTTTTCCGTTGGCCAGCACGGGCACTGTCCAGCATTTACCACCCAGAATTTGCCCGCGTGAAATCGCTTCAAACGCGGTTGTTTGTGCCTTGGCGATGATCAGTTCTCCCTTGGCTCCCAAGACGATCAATTTGCCATCTGCCGCCATCAGCGAGCCCAGGCCCACCGACGCCTCCTGCCACTTGATTTCGCCAGTCTTCCACTCCAGGCAGATCAGGTGACAGGTCTTTCCGGATTGGCCGGTGACGCCGTACAAAAAACCATCCAGCAACACGCAACTATTGAAGTGGTTCATCATGTTTTTATTCATGTAAACCTCTTTGGTCTGTCCACCCTTGAATTCTACCAGCGTGCAACCCTTGCCGTATGAGGAGGACAGAAACACTTGGTTACCGTTGAAAATCGGGTCTGCTGCATTGACGTCGTACTGGGTTTTCCACGGATGCTGCCATAAAATCTGGCCGGTCTTGGGCTCCACGGAGAATAACGTCTCCTTGCCAAAGAATGCCAAGGCGCGTTTTCCCTCGTTGTCGAACGGCACCGCTGACGCATAACCGGCGGCGTCCGGCTCGGTTTTCCACACTACGTTGCCGGTAGCCTTGTCCACCGCCACCCCGGCTTTGTTCACATTCACAACCAACAGGTCTCCCTCAACCAATGGGGAACTCGCGTATCCCCAAGTGGGCAACTTGGCACCGACTTCCTCGGCGATGTTCTTCGACCAGTTGATTTTACCGGTTGCGGCATCAAAACTATAAAGATGCCCGCGTTTGCTCAGGGTATAGACATTCTTGCCATCCACCGTGGGGGTGGCGCTGGTGCCGCCTTCATAATATTTGGCGTCCAATCCGCACGCGTAGCTCTGTTTCCAGATTTCCTTGCCGGTGTTCGCGTCGAAACAATAAACGGTATCCGTTTCGCTGGCGTTGCCGCTGGTATAAAACCGGCCCTCGCTGACAGAGAAAGAAGCAAAACCCATCCCTACTTCTGCCTTCCAAAGGATTTTCGGATTATTGGCCGCGTCGGCTTTCCAGCCGGTTTCCTTCGAGATGCCGTTCAGGTCCGGCCCGCGCCAGCGATACCAATCGAGTGCTTGGACATCAGAAACGATTGCCGTCGAAAACAACGCGGCCATGGCCGCTATCTTTAATTTGTTAAACATACTTGTTTGCATGGCGTGGAGATTACCGAACCACCATTCAGCCGTCAATACTCGTTCGGAGCAGTTGGCGTGCAAAAATCGCCCACAAAATTTCTTTTCGTTCATCTTTTGCACCAAAACTTTTGCAATTTCAAATTAATCAGGAATGGGTGGTACATCTGTTGACCACCCATTCCAGTGCCGTTTCCGCCGTTATTTCACGAAACCTTGGTTTCATCCACCACGATGTAACGGCTGCCACCGTTGGCCCAGAGGCGGACCAAAGTTTGTTTTTCTTTTACGTTCTTGGTCAAGTTGACCGCATCTTCGGCGCTGGTGACGGATTTGCGGTTAATCTCTTGCAACACCATGCCGGGGCGCAGACCCGCCTCGAACGATGCCGAGTTGGGTGCCACATCGGTAATGAGCGCGCCTTTGAGCGCCGGGGGTAGCTTGAATTGCTGACGCAATGCCGGGGATAGGTCGGTGACGGCCACGCCATCCAGCGCTTCTCCGGGGGTGCTGCCATTGGGTTGGCTGGCGGCGGCCACGCGTGCTTCCGGCAAGGTCTTCAAAGTGGCTTTGACGGTTTTCTCTTTGCCGTCACGCATGAGTTTGAGTTCCACCTTGTTGCCGGGTTTGAGTTGCGCGACGGTCAGCCGCAAATGCCGGCTGTCTCGCACCTCTTTACCATTGATGCCGGTGATGATGTCGCCATCCTTCAAACCCGCCTCGGCGGCGGCGCTGTTCGCGGTGACTTCGCCGACCAACGCGCCTTTGGCATCGTTCAGGCTGAATTGTTTGGCTAATTCAGGCGTGAGATCCTGGATGGCTACGCCCAGGAAGCCGCGCTCGACTTTGCCAAATTCAATGAGTTGTTCCATCACTTGCCGCGCGAGGTTGCACGGTACGGCAAAACCCACGCCGTGATTGCCGCCGCTGCGGCTCAGGATGGCGGTGTTGATGCCGATGAGGCGACCTTCGGCGTCAATCAGTGCGCCGCCTGAGTTGCCGGGGTTGATGGAGGCATCGGTCTGGATGAAGTCTTCATACTCCTCAATGCCCATGCCGCCGCGCCCCATGGCGCTGATGATGCCGGAGGTTACCGTCTGGCCGATGCCAAACGGATTGCCAATCGCCAGCACGATGTCGCCGACTTCCAGGTTGTCGCTGTTGCCAAACGTCGCATAGGATAAGCCCTTGGCCTCAATCCTCAATACTGCAAGGTCCGTCTTGGGGTCGCGCCCCACAACCTTGGCCGTGTATTCCCTGCGGTCCTTTTCCAGCATCACTCTGATTTCATCCGCTCCATCCACAACGTGGTTATTGGTGAGGATGTAGCCGTCCTCGGTGACGATCACCCCGGAGCCAAGACTGCGCTGGGTGTGCGTCTTGGGTTGCTGCGGGTTCTGGCCAAAGGGCCGGCCAAAGAACTGTTGGAACATCGGATCTTCAAACATGGGGTTCCCGCCCATGGCCAGCTCATTGCGCACTTTCTTCGTGGTGAAGATATTGACCACACTGGGCGCGGTTTTCTTGACCACACTCGCGAAGCTGCTCGTGGGGCGGGAGTCACGCGTCAGTGGGTGGTCATTCACGGACACGTTGACTTCTGCCTTGGCCAGTTTGATGGCGGGTGCGCCGCCGAAGGCATTACCAGCGGACAGATAGAGCGTTGTTCCACCGGCCAGGGCCAGGGCCCCCGCCGCCATCCATTTCATCATCCAGGTTTTCATAGTTGTATAATTCAATTTCGTTGTTGTCGTTGGGGTGCCGTTCCACGGTCGCCCGGTTTCATCTGCTTCAACCATGCCACACCCGGATTGCCGGAGCCTTTCCTGAACATTACAAGAATGTAAGGGAGAGTAATTCGAGACTCGACGCCGACGGACGGCTTGCTACCATTTGAGCGACGTTTGATTTGGCAGGAAACTTATTTTATGAGATGCATGAACTATTGCGTGATGACCGGCGTACTTTTGACACTGTGCGCGGCGCGCCTGCCGCTCTCGGCGGCGGATGGCTTGGAACTGAGAGCGGAACAAAAGGCGGATCGGATCGTCATATATGTCGGCCAGGACGTCTTCACGGAATATCTCTTCCTGGACACGGAGAAATATCCGTATTTCTTTCCAGTGAACGGGCCAATCACGCTTCAAGGCGTCACCACCAAACGGGAAACCAACTATCCGCATCATAGTTCGCTGTTCTTTGGCTGTGACCAGGTCAATGGCGGTAATTACTGGCAGGAGGGCTTGGACCGGGGGCGTATTATTTCAAAGGGCGTGAAGATTGTGACAGGGCAGGGGCGGGAGGTGGTCTTTGAGCAGCAATGTTCATGGGAACGTCCAGGTGCTGAATCGCCCTTTGACGATCAACGTCGCATCCGTCTGGCCGCGCCCACCCGGGAATTGCGATATATTGATTTTGAAATCACACTAACGCCGAAGATTGACGTAGTCATCCGCAAGACGAATCATTCGTTGTTCTCCGCCCGCATGAAACCGGGGCTGTCCGTCAAGGGCGGCGGCAGGTTGCGGAATGCCCAAGGGGATTCTGGTGAGAAAGACACTTTTGGAAAAACCTCACCGTGGATGGATGCGCGCGGCAAGAATGGCGATGCCGTCGAGGGGTTGGCGATCTTGAATCATCCTAAAAACCGTTGGAGCATACCGCAGTGGTTCACCCGTGATTACGGATTTTTTTCCCCCGCGCCCATGAATTGGCTGGATAAGGACGGGTTAAAACTGGCGAAGGGAGAAAAGCTCAACTTGCGCTATCGCGTGCTGGTTCATGCCGGCGATCCCGCGATGAACGTGATTGAGGCTGAATACCAAAAATGGGCGGCAGCGGATAGATAGTACGAATGAGATTTGATAAATGATGATTGAACGAGTACATTTCGCTCGCCGTTTGGCCTGAAGTGCCCGGTAAACAAATATGCCAAGTGATCATTTTAGGGTCGAGTTACAGCCGCTAATCCTCGTGGTGGACCCCGACGCTGCTGCCCGGCAAAAACTGGTTCTGCTATTGAGCAGCATGGGCTTGCAGGTGCAGGAAAGTACCTCTGGCAACGACGCTTGGCAGTTGCTTTACCAGCAGCGTCCGAACCTCGTTCTACTGGCTCACCATCGGGCCGGGTTGGATGCGGATGCGTTTTGCGTTCAAATCAAGAGCGAGCCGGATTTTGCCGAAGTAGGGGTGGTTTTCATGGATGTGGACCAACCGGTGGGAGTAAACGTCGGTAAGGCGTCTTCCATGGATCGTGCGGATGGTCATATCCGATTACCCATCAGTGATGAAGATATGCTTGAACGGATTGGCATCTTTCTGCGTCTGCAATGGGCGGAGTCCGCGCTATGGCACAGTGAGCGCAAATATCGCGCGTTGCTGGAAATGGCGCAGGATGGCATGGCGCTGCTTTCGCAGGATGGCACGGTTCGCTTTGCGAATGTCACCCTTGCGCGTATCCTCGGGCATCCCAGTAGTGATTTGTCTGGCACTTCGCTGGTTTCATTTTTCGATGAAGCCAGCCGTCAACTCATGGAAAACTGGCTGATGGAAGGGTCGTTGCGGCGTGGGCAACAGCGCGAATTCACCTTGATGCGTCCGGATCATACGGAGGTCCGAGTGCAGGCGATGCTCACGGATATTTCGGATTCCAGTGTGGCGGAGCGCGAATTGCTGTTTATGGCGCGGGATGTGACGGTTCATCGGCAGACCGAAGAAAAGTTGCGTCAATTGTTCCGGGCAACAGAACAAAGCCCTGCTACGATCGTCATCACCGATGTAGCGGGTGCCATAGAGTATGTGAACCCCAAGTTCAGCAGTGTCACCGGGTATTCGTCCAAGGAAGCCTTGGGCAAAAATCCCCGCATTTTGAAATCAGGGGTGCAAGGCAAAGAATTTTATCTTGAAATGTGGCAGACCTTGACCGCTGGCAAAGAGTGGCGGGGCGAGTTTCATAACCGGAAAAAGGATGGCACCATCTATTGGGAATCCGCCTCAATCTCTCCCCTCCGCAATGAGGTGGGGCAGATTACCCATTACATTGCGGTCAAAGAGGATATTTCCCTCCGAAAACAACTGGAGGAGGAACGGGAACAATTGGTCAACGATTTGCGCGAGGCGCTGGCCAACGTCAAGACTTTGAGTGGGTTGCTGCCCATTTGCGCCTCTTGCAAGCGGATTCGGGATGACCGTGGTTATTGGGAGACCGTGGAAGGGTATGTCGGACGCCATTCGGGTGCCCGGTTCAGCCATGGAATGTGCCCGGAATGCGCCAAAAAATGGTTGCAAGACGCTGGGTTGGAACCGCCAGTGGATAAGTTATGATTGCCCGTGGCATGGTTTGATTATGGAACGGATTGGAATATATGGCGGCTCTTTTAACCCGGTGACGTGCGGACATCTGTTGGTGGCCCGCGCCGCGCTGGAAGAGGCCCAACTCGATCGTTTGCACTTCGTCCCTGCCGCACAATCACCGTTCAAGCCGGATCAACTGTTGGCATCGGGCGACGCCCGTTGTCGTTGGTTGCGGTTGGCACTGGCGGGTTGGGAACGTTGCGAACTGGACGATCAGGAATTGAAACGCGGCGGGGTTTCATATACAGTGGATACGTTGCGCGATTACGCCCGGCGATTTCCCGATGCCACCTTGTGTTATCTGATTGGTGCGGACCATCTGTGCAAGTTACCGCAATGGCGGGATGCCGGCACCTTGGCGAACTTGGCGGAGTTTCTCGTCATTCCACGCCCCGGCGAGGTTGCTGCAGCGTTGCCGCCGCCGTTCCGCGGGCGTCTGCTTAAAGGTTTCCCGCTGGGAGTTTCCGCCTCGGAAGTGCGGGCGCGGCTCAAAGCGGGTTTGCCCATCGCCGGGCTTGTGCCGGAAACCGCGGTGGAAATAATCGAAAAATCCGGGCTTTATCTTTAACCAAACCTCTGTTAGACTAATCAAATGGATTCGAAAAAGCTGGCGAATTTGTGTCGGGAACTGGCCGATAACAAGAAAGCGGAAAATATCGTGGTGCTGGACGTGCGGGAGTTGGCTTCCGTCACGGACTATTTTGTCATTTGCACTGGTTCAAGCGAGCCTCATTTAAGGGCGATCGCGGAAGAAATTACTTCTACACTGCACGAGGAGCACGGGCAGCGGGCACGAGCTATTGATGGCCGAATGCCCACCTCCTGGCAGGTGCTCGACTATCTGGATGTGATCGTGCATATCATGAAACATGACGTGCGGGCCAAGTATGACCTGGAAAGTCTATGGGGGGATGCGCCGCGCCTGAAAGGCAGCCGTCGTCGTACCGTCAAGAAGCCCGAAGCGGGTTGAGGGCAGGGTGTGCGTTGCATCAGGAAGACCGGTCGTGGTTGCACTTTGGCAGGTTGATGGCACGTTAGACCGTGCATGAAAATAATATCAAATAATGGCATGAAAAAATTACTCTTCACCCTCATGGTTTGCGGTGGTGCTTTTGCGCTGTGCGCGGCAGACCTCAACTGGATGACTGATCTGCCGGCGGCTCAGAAAAAAGCCAAGGCCGACAATAAACTCGTCTTTATGAACTTTACCGGATCGGACTGGTGCGGCTGGTGTAAAAAAATGGATGCCGATGTGTTTTCGAAAAAGGAATTCAAGGAATACGCCGACAAAAAACTGGTGATGGTTTTTGTGGATTTTCCCCGCAAGCCGCTCGCGGCTGAACAAAAGCAAGCCAACGAGGCACTGAAGTCAAAATACGAGATAAAAGGATATCCGACGCTGATCGTTTTGGACGCCCAGGGCGAGGTGGTTCACAAAAACGTTGGGTACCAGGGCGATGTGCAGAAGTGGATCAAGACCCTTGACGCTGCGAAAAAGAGCCATTGATGATGATGGCTGGCTGAGGGCGAACTGGACAGGCGGGTACGCAGGCGCCGCAGCCGTTGCATTTGTCCGGATTAACGCTGGGTTCGGTAGCGAAGCCGTCCTTTGAGGTTTGGATGAATAGAGCGTGGTAGGGACAAACTCTGATGCAGGCGGTGCATTCCCGTCCGCTCGCCAACAGGCAGATATCCAAATCAATTATTGCCCGCCCAATGTGGCACGCATTTTTTTGTTCCAAGGAGAGTTGTTTAATGGCCCCGCTGGGGCAGACTTCGGTGCAGCGATGACAGTCGCTGCGGCAAAAATCACTGGTGAAAGCGAGGCAGGGCGTCAGCAGGTTGGCAAAACCGTATGTTCCCAGATCGGGTTGAATAATGTGCGCGGGACACGCTTGACTGCAATTGCCACAGCGAATGCATACTCCGGCAAAGTTTTCCTCGGCAACGGAGCCCGGCGGGCGCAAGGGAGATTTCGTTTGGCCTTTTCCGCAGGTCACCCAGAGGGCCAGTGCGGCTCCAGCGCTGCTTGAAAGGAATTCACGACGCCCCGCTGTGAACCGGGAAGTCATGGTGGGAGTTCCCGACGGTTCCAGAACGTCGCATCGCTTCCCGGATTTTCGGCAACGCTGAGGCCAAGCCAGAAACTCTTGGGTGGCGCCCAACGGGCAAACGCGCGTACACCAAACGTGCGGGAAGAGCCAATCGAACAGCAACAGCAATGGCAGGCTCACGCCTGGCAATAAAGCCGCAAGGGTTAGCGGGCGATGCCAGGCGTTGATGAAACTGTTAAAAATGGCGAGCGGATCCAACCAGAGCAACAAAGGGTACCCCACAAGCGCACCACCCAAGGTCAGCAATACCAAAATTTTACCAATCGGTAGCAGCGTCCGATTTTTCAGCATCGCATTGGGATGAATTCGGGCCAGCAATTCCTGAAGGGTTCCGGTGGGGCAGGCATAGTGACAAAACCAACGCGGGATGAGCATAGCCAACACTACCACTGGCAGGGCGAGGACGGCCAATATGGAAGCCTCTCGAAGTGCGAGGACGGAAGCCAAGGCAATATGAGGGCTCAGGGCAGGGAGGCATGACGCCGTCCATGCCATCTCTCGTGCGGGCAATGCCACAATGACGGACGCCAACAGAAACAGTCCGCGCAAGGCGGTTCGACTACGCGAGTTTGGGTTTGCCAGCATGGTTTGCAGGCTATCCGAGGTACGCCCTTTGGCTGAGCAACGGGCGGCGATTCATGTTTGTGTTCATGTATGTTTTCATTAATTCATTCACGGGCTGAATGAGATTCTTGTGACACGGGAGGATCAAGAATGCAAGCAATTCCCACCGTGGTCAATGAAACGCAACTGATACCGAATAATCTTCCTCTGGCTACCGTCTGATTACAGACATTTCATGCATACGTGTTTTAAAAAGAAATATTTGCCGGTGTTGCTGCTGATAACGATTGCCTGGCTGGCCCAGGCCGCTGAGAAGCCATCGCCGGTTGCCACCCCTGCCGCGCCCGAAATTCTGGCGACCCTCAAAAAGCCCCATCCACGCCTGCTTATGTCCACCGAAGATTTTGCGCGGCTGCGCAAGGAAGTGGACACCGATCCAAACCTGCAGAAATGGTTTCAACGGGTGCGCGATAACGCCGGCAAAATCCTCCGGGAAACCCCTGTCAAATATGAAATTCCCGATGGGTTGCGTCTTTTGGCCACCAGCCGAAAAGTGGTGGATCGGGTGTATTGTCTGGCGCTCATGTATCGTCTGAGCGGCGATGCCAAATACGCGGAACGCGCCTGGAAGGAACTGGAAACAGCGGCGGCGTTCCAAGACTGGAATCCCAAACACTTTCTGGATACCGCTGAAATGAGTCTTGGCTTTGCCATTGGCTACGACTGGTTGTTTGATTATTGGACACCCCAGCAAAAGACGGTGCTGCGCACCGCGATTGTGGAAAAAGGGCTAAAATTGGGCGTGGATTGTCAACGTGGCAAGGCGGCCAAGGGAGTCGGCAGTTTTTGGGTGCGTGCGCATCACAACTGGAACCAAGTGTGCAATGGCGGCATTGGCATGGGGGCCTTGGCCGTCGCGGATGAGGTGCCTGCCTTGGCGGGCGAGTTTTTGGAGGCGTCCCTGAAATCCATTCAACTTGCGATGATGGAATATGGACCGGATGGCGCTTGGGCGGAAGGGCCCGGCTATTGGAATTATGCCACCATGTACAATGTGACGTTCCTCGCGGGCCTCGAATCGGCCTTGGGAACCGATTATAAGCTATCCAGCATCCCGGGCTTTTCGGAAGCCGGCTCGTTTCCCATCACGGCGGTTGGTCCCACCGGTAGATCCTTCAACTATGCTGATGCCCATGAAGGCGGCATCACCGCCTCCTGCCTCTTATGGCTGGCGAACAAGTTTAACCGGCCGGATTATGCGGTGTATGAGATTCAAGGCACCGTCGGTTCGCCAACGGATATGATCTGGTATAACTCTCGCCTGGACCTTAAGACCGCCAAGCAAGCGCCCTTGGACAAGTATTTTCGCGGGGCGGAAGTGGTCTCGCTGCGCGGGGCTTGGAATGATAAGAACGCCTCGTGGGTCGCTTTCAAGGCGGGCGATAACAAGGCGAATCATAGTAATTTGGATCTCGGGGTATTTGTCATGGAAGCCTTGGGGGTGCGCTGGGCGGTGGACCTTGGCGCAGACAACTATAACATGCCGGGATATTTTGGCGGGCAGCGATGGAACTATTACCGGATGCGCGCGGAAGGGCATAATACTTTGGTGCTTAACCCTGGCAAAGAGGCGGATCAGGACCCGAAGTCCGTCGCCAAGGTAGTTCGTTTTGAAACCTCGCCCAATCTGGCGTTTGGCATCACTGATTTGTCGCCCGCGTATGCGCGGCAGGCTGCCAGCGTGTTGCGCGGCATCGCCTTGTTGAATCGAAAACAAGTGCTGATTCAGGATGAAGTACGGATGGCCAAGCCGGGAGAACTCTGGTGGTTCATGCACACAGCGGCCACCATTCAACTCGATAATAGCGGTTCAAAGGCGACGTTACAGCGGGACGGTCAACGTTTAGTGGCCAGCATCTTGTCACCTGCCAGCGCCCGGTTCACGGTTATGAACGCGCAGCCTTTGCCGACGTCGCTCAACCCGGAAATGCAGAATAAAAACGCCAAAATCAAAAAGCTGGCAATTAACCTGAAGGCAGTGGCCGATGAGCGACTGGTGGTGCTGTTGACTCCCCTGCGTGAAGGGGAATCGGCGGCGGCCAACCCAGCCGTCAAGCCCCTCGCCAATTGGACGGCAAAATAAACCTATTTGCCCGCCGCATAAGTGCATACCGGGCCAAGTTGGCTGTCCATTACACGCCGTAAAGCGAAAATAGGCCCGTTTGGATCATTCCCAACTTGCGGAGCGCAATATCCACAACTAGCACTTCCAAGATCACAAACAGCACAAAGCTGGCTGTGACCAACCACCAATTAAGCCATCGTACAAATACACGCATAAAATCCGTGTATAGCAGGTATTATGCCAATAGGCTGGTTAGCAGCAGCGATTTATGCCGGTGTATTTCTTTTCAGCAACTTCGACGTAAGCTTCGGCGGCGGTTTTGGTGTTCGCGCGACTGGAACTACCTAAGAGGCTGATAGTTGGGGCACAGGTGTGGGTGGTTTGGGCAACACAAGCACAGTCGTTCCCGGTTTTCTGGGCGCGTTCGATGGCGGCTTCGCCCGAGATTTCCCGGGCAGCCAGCGCCAGAAAGGCAAAGATGCCCAACCATTGGACAGGCTTGCCTTCGGCCACAGCGTAGTTCGGCAGCCAGACGGCTTCGGTTTCCTGGAGTTGCGCGAGTTTGCGGCGGGTGATCAGAAAGAACCACTCGCGAATGCTCAGTGCCAGGATGATCAGTACCAGAATAATGAAGCCGGCGGTGACGGTTGCATCCACGGTGTTGTTGAAGTGCTGGGTACGATTGTCCTTCAAGGCCTTTTGCGCGGCTTTCAAGGCATCGGGGTTGCTGGTGATTTGCGGGTCGGCCAGTTTGGCTTCGAGCGCCGGACGGGCTTCTGAAAGGCTATGGGCGGCAGACAGGAAACCGATGCGTTTGTCGGCATTGAAGATTTTCTGACCACCAGCGGTGAGGGTAACCGCCAGGAGCCAGATCAAGGGAATCAAAGTCACCATGGCGAACCAAGGGTTCCCGGCTTTATTGGGTTGAAGTTGGGATTTGAGGATGACGGTCGTTGCCAGGCAGAGGGCGATGGCCGCCAGCATTTGATTGGCGATGCCAAAAATTGGCCAAAGGGCTTTAATGCCGCCATCAGGATCGAGTACACCCATGATGAGGAAGAATCCCCAGCCCATGACGAAGAGTGTGCTGGCGATGAGGTTGGATTTGGTGCTCTTAATGTCACCCAATGGTTTCCAAACTCGTCCGAGCACATCTTGCAGGAGGTAGCGGCCCACACGGGTACCGGCGTCCACCGTGGTAAGAATGAACAGCGCCTCGAACATGATGGCAAAGTGGTACCAAAGGTCAATCCAGCGACCTTTGGTGACTTTGGAAAAGATTTGTGCCATGCCAACGGCGAGTGTGGCGGCACCGCCGGTGCGGCCGTATAACGTTTTTTCGCCAACCTGCTTGGCCAGGGTATCCATGGTTTCGGTCGAGACTTTGACGGGCACAGCTTGACCGATTTTGGTGACGGGATCGGTCTGCCAGACTTTGAAACCGGAATTTTCCACCCGTGCTTTGGTGGCGGCGGCGACGGCGGGAAGGTCCGCGCCTGGGGCTTTGACGTTCATGCTCAAGTAAATGCCTGGGTCCATGGCACAAGCGGCCACCATGGCCATGATGGCGACGAGTGATTCCAAGCACATGGCACCGTAGCCAATGGAGCGAACGTAGCTTTCGCGCGTGATGATCTTGGGGGTAATGCCGCTGGCAATCAGGGTGTGAAAGCCGGAGATCGCACCGCAGGCAATGGTGATAAAGCAGAAGGGGAAGAGCTTGCCGGGAACCACCAAGCCAGAACCATCCACGAATTGGCTGATCGCCGGCATTTGCAGGTTGGGCAGCACGATGAATACGCCCAAGACCAAGGCAAAGATGGTGCCGAGTTTCATGAACGTGCTCAGGTAATCGCGTGGTGCTAATAGCAGCCAGACCGGCAGCACGCTCGCGGCCAAGCCGTAGAGGATTACCGCCCACGCCAATGGCTTGGCTTCCAGCGTGAAAAGTTTGGAGAGTTCCGGGTCGCGATATACAAATTGCCCGCCCCATACCGCCAGCAGCAGCAGGATCACGCCCATGATGGAAACTTCCATCACTTTGCCGGCGCGAATAAAACGCAGGTAACCGCCCATGAACATGGCGATGGGAATCGTCGCGCCCACGGTGAAAACGCCCCACGGACTTTCCGCCAGCGCATTGACGACCACCAGCGCCAGCACCGCCAGCAGAATCGTGAGGATTGCCAGGATGCCGACCAAGCCGATTGCACCGGCCAGCGAATTCAGTTCATCCCGCACCATTGTTGCCAGCGACTTGCCATCCCGCCGCACGGATGCGAACAGAATCACCATATCTTGCACCGCCCCGCCGAGCACCACGCCGATGAGAATCCATAACGTGCCCGGCAAATAGCCGAACTGGGCCGCTAACACCGGGCCCACCAACGGTCCGGGTCCCGAGATGGCGGCGAAATGATGGCCGAAGACGATCCATTTGTTGGTTTTTACGTAATCTTTTCCGTCCTCATGCACCTCGCACGGTGTGGCCCGCCGATCATCCAGCATTAGCACGCGCGTCGCGATCCATTTGGAATAAAAACGGTAGCCAATGGCGTAGGTACACAGCGCGGCAACCAGGATATAAATGGAATTGATTGGTTCATTACGGTTTATGGCCAGCGCGGTGTATGCAAACGCACCCGCCACTGCCAAGCCTGCCCAAAGCAGAATTGAAATGATTTTTTTCACAATGTGCTACCAGATGAATGACGCTGGAAATTATCGCCAGCCGGAGACTTTCGTAAAGTAGAAAATGCAAGAAAGCACATGGCGGTGAAGCAGGGACATAGTGAACCCGAAATTCGAAATCTCTGGTATCCGTCTCCTTGCTCGACGGCTACAAAAAAAGCCGGGCGATTAAGCCCGGCTTTTGTGTTGGTGTGCATTCGCGTCCGTTGACGCGGAAATCTAAGGTTATGGCGTTGGGGCGCTGCCGATCCGGTAGAACTTGAAGCCCCCGGTTGCCGCCGCGTCTTGCAATACCTGTGGCCCGGTCACGTTCGTCACCCCGAGCACGAACGTCCACGTTCCTTCCGTCAGGCTGTTTCGCGCTTCCAACCAGTACGCCCGGTTCGGCTCCGCCACCACCGTCGTCTGGAACG
>JBAXGN010000054.1 GCA_037139415.1 Verrucomicrobiota bacterium
CTTATAGCTTATCTTATGCATGTTTTGAAAACGGCTTTTCCGGGACGGGCTCTATTTTAGCGGGACTGGCCCGCCGGTTTAATCGTCTGCTTGCATCAAGTGAACACGTGCTTACCACAATTTGAGTCCCGAAAACAACCAAATTTTAACGTGCGGTTTTGGGGGGCAGGGCTGCCTCAAGCTCGGTTTGGTTCAAGCTGGAAGCGGCGGTTCGGGTGTTCTCATGGCCGCGGAATTACCCGCAAGAAAGTGAAGCGATTAAGCCGATTCCCTCAGCCGGATAATGCAATCCTCTCCCCGAGGGAGAGGAAACAGGTGAGGGGGTACGGAACCACAGACCCTGCCCATCTTGTATTATTCGTAACGCACCAACGCGCTTGTGGCAACCGCTGTCCATCAACAGCGCAACCTTCGCCCGCTAATCCGCCAATTCCTGACGCTTGATTTTTAACGCGGCTTTGCCTTTCGCGAACGTGATAATATAGGCGCTTTCAAAATCCTCGCTGCGCCATTTGAGTGATTTATTTATCCCGAGGCTAACGGCCAGTTGGGGCAGGTAATCGTGGGTCCAGCAGATCACAATATTTTTCCCCTGCAACGATTTGTCGCGCAGGATGTCCGCCGCCAGCGACTCATATTCAGACGCGAGGTAAGGCGTCCGCAGGTGACACTGAAGCTGGTTGGCCAGCGGTTCGAGCGTTTCCACGCAACGAATACTGTGCCCGTTGCGAGTGGGCTGGGCGGCATACAGGGCCGTGGGGGTTCCATTGGTGCCCAGCGCGGCTCCCTGGCTCAGCCACTTGACCAGCTTGCGCGCCCGAACTCGGCCGGCCTCGGAAAGGTGTGCATCCTCTGAATTCTCCGGTTTTTCCGCGTGGCGAATGACGATGATCCGCGCAGGTTGCGCCGTGGCCATCAAGCTGCTGAGCAACAGCCCAAACAGCCACCAGCATTTCAAACGGTTTGCCAACATAGCATCATTCGTGCAATCGCCAGGCTGCGGGTTCACAGCCGGGTCACACAAATGTAACCCAAACTACATAAATGGCAATGTTTTGTGGGTGGCGGCTATTCCAGCGTGGCGCGCACAATCTCGCCTCGCAGTTGCGCTTCGCCGGGGGCCTGCTCAAACACACCGTAAAAGAGCGAGGCGCAATCGAGCCACAGCGCGATCCGGTGCAACTCTTCTTCGGAGAGCTTCACCGCATAATGACCTTTGTCTAGGAGTTCCAGCAGCTTCGAGGCGCGTGCGCCGAATTTTCCGGGCGTGGTACGGTACCCGTTGCCATAACTGGTGAAGCCGTATTTGATCAGGCTGTTATACGAGGCGTACCACTTGTTCTGAATGGGTTCTTTGGCCAGGTTCAACGTTTTCTTTTCCGCGTGGCAGGCCACGCAATTCCGATCCAGCACCGGTTGCACCAGGCGCGGGTAGCTGAACGGATTCGAGCCATCCACGTCGGGCTGTGGGCGCGATGGCGCGCGCCGCAACGCCAATGGCATTTCTGCGGGCGGGGTGAGCGCGCGCGACTTGTGTTCGTGGCAACCCATGCAAAGCAATTGCTCGCCCTCCCGCGCATACGTTGCCGAGCGCATGGACTGCACCGCCAGGCCGCGTTCATCAAGCGCCTGAAAAAACACCTCGCGATACGCCGGGACGGTGAAGCAGGCGCTGCCGTCCGCTTCCACGGGCACGGTTCCCAATACCCAGCGGGCCGGCACCACCGAATCCCCCGCTTCCGTGAGCCGTTTGCCGGTCTGGTGCGGCGGACTGCCGGACGGCACGGACATCGGCAGCAATTGGAAGACGCGCAACGCCTTGATTTTGGTGCTCTCGGGCCAGGCTTTGAGACTGTCATACACATTGATCACCGCCATCGTGGCTTCGCCCGGCGCGCCGGGGCTGATGGCTTTGCGAATCGGTTCATTGGCGGCCAGCGTGGAGACGGCAACCATGGGTTTGGGGGTGGGCCGCAGCGGAATGGGGCTCAGGCAGCCGATGTCTGGATCGCGATAAATGAGTTCTTTGTTGCCGAAGCTGTCCACCAGATAAATTCCGTAATCTCCGCCCCCATGCTTTTTGGCGGCGGTGCCGATCATCGTGTCATCATACACGCAAAGATAATAATCTTCGCTGAGTGGCCAGGGGGTGCCGTACACCTGTCGCCCGCCCTGGCTTTCCGGAAAACCGACATCCGGTGTGATCCGTTTCACCGGCCCCATGCCGTCATCATCCGCCACCCGCGGATCCACCATCACCAACGAGCCAAACGCCTGCCCGTGATGTGGCGCCGCTGTCGCTGTGAATTTTGAAGAGCCCGGAATCGCGCGGACGGAAAGCTCCATGTCCGGACGGCTTTGGCGCGGCGCGAAATTCCCGTGCAACCCGCGCGAGTCCGTGCCGTCCAGCCGGGTGATCCAGGGCGCGTGCGCCGTGCAACCATGTCGGTCCACATAATCCCAACGCGTATAAACGATGCGCCCGTCATGCGTGACGCTCGGGTTCCACTCGTTGCTTTCATGAAAACTCAGGCAGTTGATATCGCTGCCATCCGCCGCCATGTCGTACAAATTGTAAAGCGGGCATACCCGTCCGCACCGCAGGTACCCGCCGCGCCGCTCGCTGATGAACGCCACGCGTCCGTTCGGCAGCCAGCACGGGTCAAAGTCATTCCAGGTGCCGTCGGTGATCTGTTGCAAGTCGGTGCCGTTCAGATTGACTTTAAATATGTGATAGCACCGGCTTTCGTCCCAGTGGCCGCGCGTCGGATCCGTATGCGCACGGTGGGTCATTTCGCCCTGGCACTCGACATAGGCAAACAGAAGCTGGCGGGCGTCGTACGAAAGACTGGGCGAGAGGAAGGAGCCGCCCTCGGCGGGTCCGCCCGTCAGCGTGCCTGTCCCGTTATAGGCAAGGCGGGGTGGCACGACCGGTCCGCCAGCCAGTGTCTGTCCCTTCAATCGGCCATTGCCCACCGTCGCTGCCGCCAGCACATCCCGCACCTGTGGGTTGGCGCCAAACGCATTGCTTAAGACGTATAATCCGCCGCCCGGATTGGCGCAGATGCCGTAAAACTGGTCGCACATGTGTTCATAAATTGCCCGGTGCCGCTTGATAAACACCAATTGATCAAAATCCAGCAGCGGATTGGCAAACGCAAGCTCGCGCCGCAGCGCGCACGCGTCATCAAACAACGCGCGCCGGGCCGGCGTCGCCGTGATTGGCGTGGTGGCCGCCGCGTGTTGCAGCCGGGTCAGGTTGGCCTCAAAGGTTCGCAGCCGGGGCGTCGCGCTTCGCTTCTGCAGATCGGTCAGCAACGCCTGGGTGCGGCGCAGTACAATATCTGCGGGATCGCGGTCGCCCGTATGAATCAACGCCTCCGGCCGATAAGTCTCGGCTGCATATTTGTCAAATGTGGCGCGTTGGCCCAGGTCATGTTTTAACGTGGCAAACTGGCGGTCCAGTTCCGCCGCCTGGATCAACCGCTGGCGGAGCACCATCCAGCGCGGGTCCGCCTCCACCGCGTGGTCCATGGCGAGGGTGTCCAATTCCTTTTCCAGCGTCGCGTGTGCCCCCTCTGTATTGAGCGAATGCAGCAGCATGGCACATTCCCGATAGCGGCAGATTTGCGCAAAGAGTTCCAGCCAACGCGGGCTGCCGGGCGGTGTGCCGGTTTGGGTCAGCGTATCCAACTCCTTGCGATACGGTGGGTCACTCGGGCTGAGTTGTTTTAGCGCCGTGCGAATCAGGTCTTGCTCAAAAACGGCGGTTTCACGCCGCGCAACCCAAGTCTGGATGCCATCCGCCCGCACCGCCTCTTTCAGCCAACTTGATTGTACCGGGTACTCCCGTGCGAGGGTGTTCCAGAATTCAGGCGCTCGCGCTTCGTCGCCGAGTACGGTGAATTGCACCATGCCATCGGCCCGCTCCTTGTCCTCGCCGATGAATGTCTCAAACCGCTCATACTTGCCCTCCAGATCGTATTGCAATTCACTATTGGCGTGAACCCACAGACCGTAAGCAAAGGTTTGGTCACCAATCCGTAGTGGGTGTCCCTGCCAATTGGTATTCAACAACAGCTTGCCCCAACCGACCGTGATCCGGCTTGGTTTCAGGTCGGTCAATTTGGTTTCAGTGCCATCTTTGGCGATCAGCTTGGGTTCGCCCCAAATGTTACAGTTTGCCGGTGACTTATCGAGGGTGGTCAATAGCCGAAGCACTTTTTGGCCGGTGACATTAATGATTACCCGTTGCGCCGCGCTCTTGCCGGAAATGGGTCCGCTGTTGTATGGCTGGAATCCTGGCACACTAGGTTCGGTGCCTTTAGGGAATGAAGACAGGTGCTTGGCTCGCAGGGTGGCCATGCTGTCCGCCCAACTGGCCTTATGGGCGGACGAATCTTTAGCATCGTGGTGCGTCGTATCGGCAGCTTGATTGTTTAAAGTCAGGATGCCAATGAATATCAAGCCCGACAGAATGGCAACCCGGTGTCGCCGCCGGGGGTCGCTATTGTGCATATAAAAATTATCCATTATGGTTCATGTACATGCCAAACGTATTATCCTTGTCAACAATGAGTTGCCTGAAATATACCGCCATATCATTGACGACCCTGACATTGAGCCAAGCCATTACGTTTGTTTCGTTACGCTATTTTGACGTAAGTGTTGGCGCAAATCATCAATCCAAATTTGGAGAGTGAAATTTTACCACAAAACAAATCAACGTATTCCAAATATTGTTATAATTTTTTATGCAGGACCGGTATTTGTAATAAAATTTCAAAAACATAGCGGAATATGGGAATTCTTGAGGTCTTTTTACCTCATGTATGTTCAAATCATTTATTGTGCAATTAGCTATGGCTCTAATACCTTGCATTCAGTAATCATGTGTCCCTTGAGTCGGGGCTTCGAGGGGAAGTTTTCTCCCAGCTACAATACCCAAAGTTCAATGAGCCACGGGCAGCGTTGTTTCGTTTAAACGCCGAGTGACGATATTTTTCAGGCGGCCTTATGGTTGAAAATTCGGTGCGTTTCCGCAATGGCATTGGGGGTAACGCCCGCTCTGCGACCAACCGGGAATTTTAGCCATGTCCCACAACGCGTAATGTTAATTTAGGTTGACAATTAAACAGGCGATTCCCAGTCAAACCAGCGACGTACTCATGGGCCAAAACGGAATCTTGATAAAACGCCTGGCCGGCGGTCAATTTATTTTTATAAATTGCTATTGACAGATAACGGCTTATGGCTAGAGTACCGCAATAAATTTGGCGAGAGGTAGAGTAAATTAAACGAAGTTAGAGAGTGGAATAAACGAACGATTATGAAAAAACAAAGTCTGTTCTTATCGCTGGTGTCAATGAGTTTGATACCCTGTATGACAGTGGTTGGGGTGCCTAACACTTTACCTACAGGAGGTGTTATTAACATTGGGACTGGGACCATCCCAGCGCCAGTGGCCGGGGTTCTTACCATCACCCAAACCAGTACGCGCCTCACCATCAATTGGACCGACTTTAATATTGCTGCCGGCAACAAGGTCACGTTCGTGCAGCCCGCCGGCGGCGCAGTGCTCAATCGTGTGGTCGCAGCCAATCCTTCTTCAATCTACGGCACGCTGGAAGGCAACGCGTCGGTATATTTAATTAACCCCTACGGAATTCTGGTTGGTGCCAGCGGCCAGATTAATATCAACAACTTTGTTGCTTCCACCCACGATATCACGGATGCCGCTTGGGACACTGCACTGCAGAACGGCACCAAGCTGACGTTTGCCAGCAGTGCCACCACCACGATTGAAAACCGAGGGACCATCGCTGGCACGGGTGTTGGCAGCCAAGTGTACTTGATCGCCCGCCAAGTGGTAAACAAAGGGACCATTACTGCCGACCAAGTTGGCTTGGCTGCGGGGACCTCCATCGAGTTGGTGCCCTCTGGTGATGAACGTCTGACCGTCGTCGCTGGCGCTGTGACGGCCGGCACGGGCGTGGACAACACGGCAGCGGGTGTGATTGAAGCTGCCACGACTGAATTAAAGGCGGCGGGCGGGAATGCGTATGCGTTGGCCATCAATAACGGCGGCGCAATTCGCGCCACCAAATTTGGCGTCGTCAACGGCCGGGTATTTCTCCGGGCTACGGATACCACGTCGGGTCTGAATGGCGACATCACTCAGGATTCGGGTGCGACCTTGACCGCGAAAAACGGTGGGGATTCGGTGGATGCCACCATTACCGGCAAGATTGTCACGCTGACTGGGGACATCGATGCCGGTACCGCCGGTACGATTAGTTTGGACAATTCGGGGGCGGTGTCAGGAACTGGTGTTTTGTCGGCGGACACGTTGACGTTGAATGGGGCGGGTAATTTCGGGTCATCACCGTCGCGAATCAATACGGCGGTTAATACCATCAGCTATGCCAAGTCCGGCGGTTCAGCATACATATTGGATTCGGGTGCCGTCAATGTTCACGGCACCGGCACGGGCAATTTGGACCTTGCTGTAGCATCGGGTGTTATCACGGTGGACGCCGCCTTGGCCGCCAATAATCTTTTGCTTCGTCAGGCGGCGAATTTGAATGCCGATGTAACGACCACCGGAATTCAGTTTTATCAAGGTGCGGTGAACTTGGGCGGCAACCGAATCCTGACCGGTACCGATATCTCCTTCGTTAGTACCCTCACCGGCAACGGGCATAATCTAACCGTGAACAATTCCGGGCAGGCGGATTTTGCTGGCAAGGTGGACGGGGTTGGCGCCTTGGTGGTGAGTGGCAGCGCAAATGCGGATGAAACCATTGGTAGTATCACGCCGCTGGGCTCGGTTGCGTTCAATGGTGGCATTACCTTGGCCAAAGGTGTTGTTAGGACGACCGGCGATCAGACTATAAATGGTGTGACATTGGGTGCCAACACTACTTTCACGGGAGCAAACATCACGTTGAGAAATGTCACTGGTGGAAATAAGAACCTCACGGTGAATGGCAGCGGAGTTACCACGTTTAATGGGACGCTTACCGGTGTGAACGGTTTGGTGACGGATGCGGCCGGCTCCACCGTGGTGAATGGCTCGCTTAATGCCGGCTCGGTGGCCATCCATGACGCAGCCACCATGAACGTGAGTGCTTCTCCGGCGGTGACGACCACTGGTAATCAAACCTATGATGGCGGATTAACGCTGTCGCAAAATACTGTCCTGACTGGCGTGGATGTGCTGGTGACTACTGTAACGGGTGGCGGCAAAAACCTGACGGTGAATGCCTCGGGTGCCACGACCATCAATGGCGCAGTGAGCGGAGTGAATGCGTTGACAACGGATGCGGCTGGCACGGTGGCGGTGAACAGCACGATCAGCGCCGGTTCGGTGACGCTGAATGATGCCGCGACGCTGAATGGTGGTGCGGTGACGACCACGGCTGGCCAGACCTATAATGGCACGGTAACTTTGGCGCAGAACACCACGTTGTCCGGTGCCAACGTGACGTTGAACACGATTACTGGTGCTGGTAAGAATTTGACGGTGAATGCCTCGGGTGCCACGACGTTCAATGGCGTGGTTAGCGGCGTGAATGCGTTGACGACGGATGCCGCGGGGAGCACAGTGATTAATGGTGGTGCGGTGACCACCACGGGTGCGCAGACGTACAATGACGCCGTGACGTTGGGGGCCAATACGGTGGTGGCGAGCACGGGCAGTGGAAATATCAATTTTGCCAGTACGGTGAACGCGGATGCCGCCGCGAACAACCGGACGCTGACGGTAAACACGGCGGGCGCGACGACCTTTGGCGGGACGGTGGGCGGCAGTCAGGCGCTTGCGAGTTTGACGACGGATGCGGCGGGGACGGTAAGTGTGAAGGACGTAACCGTGGGTACCCTGACACTGAATGATACGGCGGCCACTTTGAATGGCACGATTACGACCACGGCGGATCAAACCTATGCCAATCCGGTGACCCTGGCAGGTGCGACGGTGCTGGTGGGGCCGAATGTAACGATTAACGGCACGGTAACCGGTGGGAATAACAATTTGACGGTGAACGCCTCGGGTGCAACAACAATCAATGGCGCAGTGAGCGGAGTGAATGCGTTGACGACGGATGCCGCCGGGACTGTGGTGGTGAACAATACGATCAGTGCCGGTTCGGTGACGCTGAATGATGCGGCGACGCTGAATGTGGCGAGTCCGTCCACAGTGATCACGACGACCGGTGACCAGACCTACAATGGCACGGTAACTTTGGCGCAGGACACCACGTTGTCTGGTGCCAACGTGACGTTGAATAACACGCTCGCTGGTGGCAGCAAGAACTTGACGGTGAATGCCTCTGGCACCACGACGTTCAATGGCGCGGTTAGCGGCGTGAATGCGTTGACGACGGATGCTGCGGGGAGCACGGTGATTAATGGTGGTGCGGTGACCACCACGGGTGCGCAGACGTACAATGACGCCGTGACGTTGGGGGCCAATACGGTGGTGGCGAGCACGGGCAGTGGAAATATCAATTTTGCCAGTACGGTGAACGCGGATGCCGCCGCGAACAACCGGACGCTGACGGTAAACACGGCGGGCGCGACGACCTTTGGCGGGACGGTGGGCGGCAGTCAGGCGCTTGCGAGTTTGACGACGGATGCGGCGGGGACGGTAAGTGTGAAGGACGTAACCGTGGGTACCCTGACACTGAATGATACGGCGGCCACTTTGAATGGCACGATTACGACCACGGCGGATCAAACCTATGCCAATCCGGTGACCCTGGCAGGTGCGACGGTGCTGGTGGGGCCGAATGTAACGATTAACGGCACGGTAACCGGTGGGAATAACAATTTGACGGTGAACGCCTCGGGTGCAACAACAATCAATGGCGCAGTGAGCGGAGTGAATGCGTTGACGACGGACGCCGCCGGGACTGTGGTGGTGAACAATACGATCAGCGCGGGATCGGTGACGCTGAATGATACGACGACCTTGAATGGTGGCGCGGTGACGACCACGGCTGACCAGACCTACAATGGCGCCGTGACTTTGGCGCAAGACACGACCCTCACCGGAGTGAATGTGACGCTGAACAACACCGTGGCTGGTGCTGGCAAGAACCTGTTCGTGAACGCCAGCGGTGCCACAACTGTGAACGGTGCGGTGAGTGGCTTGAACGCGCTGATAACGGATGCGCCCGGAACGGTGGTGCTGAACAATACGGTCAGTGCCGGTTTAGTGGCGCTGTATGATTCAACGACGTTGAATGTGAGTGGCACAGCGATTACCACGGTTGGGGATCAATACTTGTATGGCGCGGTGACGCTGGCGCAGGATACGACGTTGGTCGGAGCCAATGTGAGCTTCAACAACACCGTGGCTGGCGCTGGCAAGAACCTGACGGTGAACGCCAGTGGTGCGACAACGTTTGGCGGCGTGGTGAGTGGCGTGGGCGCGTTGACGACGGACGCGGCGGGCACCGTGGCACTGAATGCGGCTGTGAGCGCCGGTTCGGTGGCGTTGAATGATGCAACCACGTTGAACGGTGGCACAGTGACGACCACGGCTGACCAGCACTACAATGGCGCGGTGACGTTGGCACAAGACACGACTCTCAACGGAGTGAATGTGACGCTGAACAACACGGTGGCTGGCGCTGGCAAGAACCTGACGGTGAACGCGAGTGGCGCGACGACGCTGAATGGCGCGGTGAGCGGCGTGAATGCCCTGACGACGGATACCGCCGGAACCACGGTGGTGAATAATAGCCTTGCAGCCAACTCGGTGACCTTGCATGACGCGGTCACGTTAAACAACGGCGGCGTGACCACTACCGGTAATCAGACGTTTGATGGCAGTTTGACGCTGGCCCAGAATACGACGCTGACGGGCGTGGATGTGCTGGTCAAGAATGTGACGGGTGGCGGCAACAACCTGACCTTGAATTCCTCGGGAGTGGCGACGGTGGACGGAGCAACAGGCGTGAATACGCTGGTGTCTGATGCTGCTGGCACCGTGGTGGTAAAGGGGCCGGTGACGGTGGGCACCCTGACACTGAATGATACGGCGGCCACGCTGAGTGGCACGATTACGACCACGGCGGATCAAACCTACGCCAATCCGGTGACCTTGGCTGGCGCGACCGTACTAGTGGGGCCGAATGTAACGTTAAACGGCACGGTGACCGGTGGTAATAACGATTTGACGGTGAACGCGAGCGGCGCAACGACGGTCAATGGCGCAGTGAGCGGTGTGAATGCCCTGACGACGGATGCCGCCGGAACCACGGTGGTGAATAATACAATCAGCGCTGGCTCAGTGACCCTACATGACGCGGTCACCATGAACGTGAGTTCTTCTCCGGCGGTGACGACTACCGGCAATCAAACCTATGATGGCGGGTTAACATTGTCGCAAAATACGGCCCTGACTGGCGTGGATGTATCGGTGAAGAATGTGACGGGTGGCGGCAACAACCTGACCTTGAATTCCTCGGGAGTGGCGACGGTGGACGGAGCAACAGGCGTGAATACGCTGGTGTCTGATGCTGCTGGCACCGTGGTGGTAAAGGGGCCGGTGACGGTGGGCACCCTGACACTGAATGATACGGCGGCCACGCTGAGTGGCACGATCACGACCTCGGCGGGCCAAACCTATGCCAATCCGGTGACCCTGGCTGGCGCGACCGTACTGGTGGGACCGAATGTGACGTTGAACGGCACGGTGACCGGTGGTAATAACAATTTGACGGTGAACTCGGCAGGCGCAACGACGCTGAATGGTGCGGTGAGCGGCGTAAATGCCCTGACGACGGATGCGGCTGGCACGGTGGTGGTGAATAATACCATCAGTGCTTCCTCAGTCGCGTTAAATGATGCAGCGACCTTGAACGGTGGCACGGTGACCACGACTGGTAATCAGACGTACAATGGCGCAGTGACCTTGGGGTCAGACACGACACTGAATGGAGCAAATGTGTCCTTGAACAGCACAGTCACTGGCGGCAACAGGAGTTTGACGGTGAACGCAGCAGGCGCGACGACGTTTGGCGGCGCGGTGAGTGGGGTAAATACGCTGACGACGGACGCAGCGGGGACCGTGGCATTGAATGCGTCGGTGAGCGCTGCAACGGTGGTTTTGAATGACGCGGCAACTCTAAATGGTTCTACGGTGACGACGACCGGGAATCAGACCTATAATGGCGCGGTGACTTTGGCGCAAGACACGACCCTGACCGGAGTCAATGTGACGGTGAACAACACCGTCACTGGTGGCAACAAGAACTTGACAGTGAACGCGAGTGGCGCGACGACGTTTGGCGGCGTGGTTAGTGGCGTGAATGCACTAACGACGGATGCGGCGGGCACCGTAACACTGGATGCGTCGGTGAGCGCTGGCTCGGTGGACTTGAAAGATGCGGCGACCTTGAACGGTTCAACCGTGACGACGACCGGGAATCAGTTGTACGAAGGCACCGTGGCTTTGGCGAAGGATACGACCCTGACCGGAGCCAATGTGACTTTGAAAAAGGCAGTGACTGGCGGGAGCAAGAACTTGACGGTTAACGCAAGTGGCGCAACGACATTTGATGGTACGGTGACTGGAGTGAACGCACTGACGACGGATGCTCCCGGAACTGTGGTGGTAAATAACAACATCAGCGCAACCTCAGTGACATTGAAGGACGATGCGACTTTAAATGTCAGTGGCACAGCGATTACCACCACTGGTAATCAGGACTATCAAGGCAAGGTGGATTTGTCGCAGAATACCACGCTGACTGGAGCCAATGTGAAGTTTGAAAAAGGTGTTGTTGGTCCGGCAAGTGTGTTGACGGTGAATGCGAATACGACGTTCGTGGGCGACAGCACGGCAGTGTACAGTTTGTCGGCGTTAAGGATAAAAGGAAAGGCGAATTTTGGTGTTACATCTTCAGATCCTGGAACGGTGACGATAACCACGATTGGGGATCAAAATTACGATGGTGGTATCCAGGCAAATGTCACCGCTTATTTAATTGGGCGCATACATTACCAAGGCTCAATTACCGCAGCGTCTGGGCCTCCGCCGGCGTTTGTATATGACAATGGCGTGAGCGTTGGGGCGGTTGGCTTGCAGGATATTCTGGTCGCCATTTTGCCGAATGTGAAACTTCCCACGTTTGAAGGGGCGAAGGTTGAATCCACTGAGTCAGCGGGAGCCCGGCCCGCCGGGGTTTCAACCCGGAGTTCCGAAATTGACCAGGAAGGCAAATACAAAAAGAAAAAGCAAGTGGCCTCGACTCGTTAATCCACCAACCATAATTCACTAATTATACTCGCTATGAAAAATATGAAACTGACGATTACGATTCTGCTGTTGGGCAGCATGGCGGCATGGAGTCAACAGCGCAAACCAGACGCGACCAAGCCACCGGAGCGCAAACCTGTCGCCGCAACCGCACCCGCAGCGGAAACGGTTAAAGGCGATGCGACCAAGTTGGTGGCGGAAAAGCCACTGAAGTCCATCGTGATTGTCGCGTCGCCGGCCAAGGTGGTTACGGCCGGGCGCAAGGACTTGAAGCCAGGGGTTACGGTCGAGGGACCTGATTTCCTGAAATATCAGTGGGATTTTGTCAAGGCCTTGAAACCTTATTTGGGCAAGCCGCTGAGCGAACAATCGCTGTACGCAATGCAGCGCGACATTATTTTGTATTGTCGCGCCAAAGACCACCCTGTGGTGGATGTGTTTCTAGCGGTGCAAGAAATTGAGGATAGTATTCAGATTGCCGTGATTGAAGGTAAAGTTGGCGCGGTGATTGTCAATAACGAGGGTAAAAAATGGTTCAGCGATAAATTCATCAAGAACAATAATCATTTGAAGCCAGGCAGTTCGATCAGCGAGCGGCGGTTATTGAATGATCTGGCTTGGATGAACCGTAATCCCATGTTTCGCGAAGTGACGGCCAGTTACAAGCAGAGTTCCATTGGGGAAGGCAGCACCGACCTGATTTTCAATGTCAATGATCGGTTCCCGTTGCGCCCCTATGTCGGTTATGAGGATTCCCTCAGCGAAATTCTCGGACGCCACTCGCTGTTTGGCGGATTTAATTATGGCAACCTGTTTGGGTTGGATCATCAACTGAACTATCAGTACACCAGCGGGTTCGATTTGGATCGTTACAAATCCCATTATGGCAGTTATATCCTGCCGCTGCCGTGGCGTCATACCATCACCTTGTATGGTGTCCATACTGAATTTCAACCGGATTTGACCACGCTTGGTAATTATATCGCGCACGTCAACGGCTGGTTTTATCAAGTGGGTGGCCGTTATACCTTGCCCTTGTTTGATATCGGCAAATATAATCACCAATTGTCGGCGGGTTACGATTATAAGAAGTTTAATAACGATGCTGATTTTGGTGGCACCGGAATGTTTAATTCCATGGCCACGGTTCGGGAGTTTGTCGGCGGCTACTCGGGTGCCTTAAACGATTCACTCGGCGAGTTGACCTTCAACGGCAATGTATATTACAGCCCATGGCACGATCAGAAGATGCAGGAATCCTATACCCTCATCCGCAACGGTTCTCAGTTACAATTCTTCTTGGTTCGCGCCGAAGGCAAACGGGTGATAAAATTACCGCTGACCACCGACTGGCGTAATAACAGTTCCGCCAAATGTTGGACCGTGGTGGCCAAGGGCTCTTACCAATACAGCCCCAATGTGTTGGTGCCCAGTGAGCAGTTTGGGATTGGTGGTTTTGGCACGGTGCGCGGGTATAATGAGCGTATTGCCAACGGGGATCGTGGTTATAGCGTCAGCGCGGAGTTGCGGACGCCATTCATCCAGTTGTCAAAGGACCGTTCCACTCCGGTGGCCACGCAATTGTATGGTTTTTACGATCGTGGCGCCATTACCGTAAACGGTGATTTAACGAACCCCCATGCCGATCTTGCCTCGGTGGGCGGCGGAATAAACCTGCAGGTGACGACCCATTTCCAAGTGCGGGCGGAATACGGCTGGCAATTGGTCCGCGACAGTGTGATCCTTACAGCGCCTGGTGCTGACCAAAAGCGTTCGCGGGCGCATATCTCTGCCGTATTGAGTTTTTAGGCATAATACCATTTAATTGTTGCAATTTTATGGCCCGTTCAGGCAACTGCGAAGTTCTGAACGGGCCTTTTGTTTGCCCGCGAAAGTACGGATGACGATACCGAACGATAATCGGCCACAGCAACTGGCGCATCGCATCAAATCATTACTATGGCAGCTAAAGTAGAAGTCCGGTGGGCGTTTAAATTCGCCATTCAAATCGAGGAACTGCGCAAGCGCAGCGCAGCCTACTCGCGCAATGTTCAAGATACCATCCAGCAAGAAGCGTTGGCCGAAGCGCTGAAGGAAATTCCCGCCGACCAACACTCGGCCTACTGTAGCGCGCTGAAGGAGGAGATGCCGGATTTTCCCTTTGACACTGCAAAGCCAAAGCCGGTTTTGCCCGGCGATGACGCACCAGTTATTTCCGTTGCGTCCATTTTGGAAATGATCGGGGCCTTGTCTCAGGAGGAGAAACAGCAGTTGGTCAACGAGCTTGAAGTCATGCGCCAACCGCCTGACGGAGCGGATGGCTCGCCGCTTGAGCGTCTGATTCAGGAAGCGGGCAGCCTTACCGTGGAGGAACGCAAGCATTATAGCGAACAGTTAGCGGCGGCTGGTTTCATTATTCACCAAGAGCGCCCATCCGAACCACCTTTGGAGGCCTTGATCAAGCTGGTTCCCACCTTTACCAAACAGCAAAACGAAGCCGTTGCTAAACGCCTTGCCAATGCCGGGTTGGCGCTGGAAAAGCCGACGGGAAAGCCGACGGATGGCCGGATCATTCAACCGACCAGCAGTGTGCAGTGGCCGGCGAGTTTAACCAACCTGTCTGGCATCACCGCCGGGGATTGGGTGATGGCAAACCGGGCGGTGGAAATGCTGGCAATTTTGCTCGAACAAGTCATTCGATACGAGATGATCTGGAACATCTGGGCTCAAATGAACCCGGATGGCATCCAGGAAGAGCACCGTGAACTCTCGGAATTGGCGCTAGGTTTTTTGAAAGACAATAATTCGACGTGGACTCCACAGGATATTCGGCAATGCGTCGAGCGGACTACCTCACTGGGCACGGCCATGATTGTGGCGGTGGGTGGGACTGCGCCACAATATTTGGAAAAAGTATGTGACCCACTCAACCCGGAAATTATCCAGGCCAAGGCCTTTGACACTAAGAAGATGTTGGAAAGCTTGGACGCGGCAAGTTGGTTGATTTTTAAGGACCATGCGCAGACCAAGTTGAATGTGCCAGCGATGGTTACGGAGATGAATGCCATTTGGGCAGAAGGGGTCAAAGCGTTGATGCGACAGGCCCCCGGCAGCCGGGCGAGTCCGCCGGCGGAAAACACCGATGACCATTCTGGTGAAGCACCGCTGGTGATGGGGGCGGATGAATAACGATTGTAAATACAAATAATACTGTATGACCTTACTCGAATTAACCGAGCCCATCTTTCAGTATGTCTGCCAGCTGAACCGGGTGGCGCGCGCGGCAAATCAAATGTGCAGCGTGGCCGAGACCAGCGTTCGCTCTAAGGCCAACGTGATGGATTTTGACAGCACACGCCGCAAGGTGAATACCCTCTTGGACGTGTTCTTGCGCACGAGTCGCACCGATTCCCGGTTGATTCCCCTGGCGCGCAAGGCCGAGACGCTATTGGTCTTATTTATTGATGATATCATCGCCCAGAGCAAGCTTGGATTCGTCGCCAAGTGGCGGGATAATTGGCTGGCGCAAGAGCGCAACAAGTTGTCGTCCGAAGAACCGAAATCGCCCGGAGAAAAGAAATCCCCCGACGCGCAGAAAGCGGCTGGCGATCAGAAATTTATTGAATTGCTCGAAAGCACCATCCGGGCGGTGGATGATGGGGATAAAGACATGCTGGAGTTGTTGCCGGTTTTTTATATCTGCATTGGCTTGGGCTACACCGGGAGCAAGCCGAACAATCCGGACTATTGGCACAAATGCATGGAGGACCTTGCTTCGTACATCACGCCCATGATTGCCACTAATTCTGCGGGAAACATGGCGCACAACCGCATCACCCCCAAGGCGTATGATCATACGGATACTGCGATTCTTTCCGAAGCCCCCAGCACCATTGTCAAGCTGATCGGCGTGCTGTTTGTCTGCTTCGCTCTGGCGGTGGGCGGTTTCTATGTGAGTATGTACCGTGGCGCGTCCAAGGCGTTGCAACAATCGTTGCTGGAAATCAAAAACGTCGGCACGCAGAAATAAATCCCAAAAGTAATTTATTATGGAAAAAAGTGCATTTTGGCAGGCGTGGGGCCGCTGGGTGATTATCAGCGTGGTGACCTTGCTGCTGTTGGGAGTCGGCATTGCCTATTTTTCGGGCCAATGGAAATTTTTGCTGATGCTGCTGTTGCTGGTAACGCTGGGGCTGGGGCTGGGTTTTTTCTGGATCGGGATGGTCCGGGCATCGCAGAGCAGCCGGTTTTTGAACAAGGTGGTATCCAGTTTGTCGGGCAGCGTGAGCATGGATGGATTGTCGAGGGAAGAGATTGCCAACTTGGGCCGGGTGAAAGATGCTTTTTTGGATGGGATTAAAGAATACAAGACATGTGGTAAGAATTTATATGAGGTGCCGTGGTATGTGGTTGTTGGTGAGACTGGCTCGGGTAAAACCGAAGCCATCCGGCATAGTGCCGTTGGTTTTCCGGCGCGGCTGCAAGATAAGTTACAAGGGACGGGTGGCACGTACAACATGCACTGGTGGTTCACAAACCAAGCGGTGTTGCTCGACACCGCCGGCCGCCTGATGTTTGAAGATGCCAAAGGGGCCAAGGTCACGGAGTGGCAGGAGTTTCTGCGTTTGATCAAGGAATTCCGTCCCCGTTGTCCCATCAACGGGCTGTTGCTGGTGATCCCATCCACCAGCTTGATCAAAGACTCCAGCAAAGAGGTCGAGCAAAAATCCGCGATTATTGCCCGGCAACTATATGTGTTGCAGGAGGCGTTGGGTGTGCGGTTTCCGGTCTTCATTTTGGTGACCAAATGCGACCTCATTACGGGATTTCGTGAATTTTTTGACAGTATGTCAAATTTCCAATCACTCAAACAAATCGTTGGCTGGTCCAATCCCGATCCGCTGGACAAACCTTTTCAGACCGAGTTGGTGGATCAGTACTTGACGGATATCACCAGCGAGGTGAGGAAATGGTGCATGGGGATTCTGCAAGACCCGGTGCCGGTGGCCACTGACAACCGCCGGGTGGATGAAGTGGACGTGCTCTATAGTTTCCCGGCTAGTATGGCCCAGTTGTCCACTACGTTGCGAGTGTATCTGGATAACATTTTTACCCAGGATGCCTTTGGTCTGCCGCCGTTGTTTTTGCGTGGCATTTATTTTACTTCCGCGATGCGCCCCCAAGGCTGGGCACCGGACAAGGAATTGCTGGCCGCGTTGGGCTTTGAGGTGGGTGAGACCAAGCCGGTGCCGAAACCGTGTTTCCTCCAGGATTTATTCCTCAAGAAAATCTTCCAGGAAAAAGGCCTGATCGTCGAGAACAGCATTAAAAGCCCCAAAAAATCGCGTCGTTCATGGAAAATGGCCATGTTTACCGCCGGTTTTGCCGCGCTGGCAGTGTTATCAGTAGCGGCTTGGTTGAGTGTGGGCAGTTTACGCGACAGCATCAAACGGCATAGCGATTATTGGAGTGCGGCCACCAGGCTGGGGTGGGAAGGCAATGTCCTCAAAGCCGGTTTATTTACCCCGCTGGATCGAGGGAATTATGACCTTATTCCAATGACCAACATCGAGGTGGGCGGGGTCGTCATGCCGGTCGGGGAGTATCACACGGGGTTGGTTGCCATCGCGCAGCGAAAATTGGATCGCAATTGGATGTTCCCCGGCTTGGTGGATGAATACAACCAGAACAGCTTCAGCGCCCAGCGCGTGGTGTTTGAGGCCAGTGTGATCAGGCCGCTGTTGGGTGCCGCCCGCCGCAAAATGAGCCGGCCCGCAAGTCCGGATGCGTCCGCTACCAACCTTGGCCCGGCGTTGATGGCGTTGATCCAGCTCGAAGCAGACGTTCAAAAAAGGCAGCGCCACCCAGGAATGAACGGCCTGACTTGGGGCCAAGCGGAGCAGTTTATCAGCCCCCTCTACCAATTTGCCGCCCCGGATCCGGCGATGGCCGACTCGGCCACGCTCACTAATTTGGTTGCCGCCATGGTCTGGACCTACGGTTCAAATAAACAGGTCCAGGTCGAGTGGCCACCCAAAGAGCTGGCGGAAATTTCATCCCCTTCCAAGTCATTGGCCGATCATCCCGCAATCAACGCCGGGTTGGATCTTTTTTTCCGGAGCCTCGATCATCGGGCGCAAGCTGATGACGGCAAACGCCGGCAACTCGACGAACGCCTGAGCCAGCTTAAGGCGCTCGAAACTTGCTACCAAAATTATCTCGAACTGGAGAAGAAACTGTTTGAAGCCGCCCAAGCCGGGGTGGACGTGGACCCCCGATACGACACGCTCAAACAGGCTAAAGTCGAGATGAATAAGCGGTATGAGGACCTTACCAGGGCGGGGGGGCTGGGTGGCGAAAACGGGGGCGCCTTGGGAGTGCTGACGGATGAAATGACCCTCCTGGATAGGGTGGCAAACACTGCCGCGCTTGAATATTCGGATTGCAAACTGTTCGGCGATATTCGCCAACGGCTCGCGGAGGCGCAGCAGGAGTCCTTGCGAAAAGCCAAACTGGATGAAAAAGCGCTGGCCGAGAAAATGCGGCTCGAGAAATTTTTAATGGAATGGAAAACCAACGAAAAGTACATCAAAGTCCGGCTGGAGCTTTACGATGATGCCAAACGCTCCAGCGCGAGCATTCCGTCCATGTCGGACAAGCCGGGACGAAAAGGACGGCCATTGGCGGATGCGCTCCAGACCTTGGCTGCACCGATTGACCAACGAATCGGGGAATACTCCGGGCCACTAAAAACCGAAGCAGGGATAATTGCCGGTTACTATGCCAAGCTCACCGCCACCGGGTGCCGACGCGCGTACTTTGATAATTATCTTAAAAAAATGCGCGAATACCTCGCGGCGCGGGAAGCCTTTCCGTTGTTCAAAGATGCCACGGCTAATTTGGATTATTCAACCCCGGCGGATTTAAACGATAAACTCAAGGAACTGGAAGATACGCTCGGCCTATACCAGCTCGATTTTCAAAACAGCGAGGTGGAATCGCAAGCCGTAATGGCCGGCGGCGGAGAATGGAACAAGGGGAAGGCATTGGTGGAATCCGTGTTAAAGGTCACCCGGGCCCTCTCCGGCTCCGGGCAGGGGCTGCCGGCGGTCACCGTTACTCTTTTGGGCTGGGACAAATCCGTTGAACGCCAGAAATGGCGTGAACATTGGCGGGGCGCTCAGTTTTCAACCCAGACTCGTAAATACCGGGGCATAATCCTCGGTTCCACCACCTCGCTCAACCTTGATGCGCCACTGGTTTTGGATGACATGTTGGTGGTCGTGGTGGCGGAGAATGAAAATGATGATAGTAATTCCCTGCAAAAACGATTTTTTATGGATGATCGCTGGGCCATGTTGCGACTCTATTTGGGTAAAAAGCCGTTCCCGGCGGAGCGCGGGTTGGACCGCCGGGGTTTCACGGTTCGCTTGGTGATGGATTTGCCCGACTATAACAAAAGTGAGTTGCCTTTGGAAATCCGCTTTGATCGCGAATTACCCAGGCCCGATGAATGGCCGTCGAAATTAGAGTAATTTGGTGTTGGCAAGGTGTACTATGAGCGCGTTTTACGATAAATTTTTGCAGGCTGCTGCCTCCGAAACGGAGCGGCGCCCCAAAGTTTTTTTAGCCGCGTTTGGTAAACATCCCGGCTGGAATGACCACATGGACAACGTCGGTTTGGATACCGGCACGCTTTCCATCGCGAAATCCCTCATGTACGTCGAGGGGATCGGCAAGCAGATTGATTCGGGGGATTGGACCAAGCTGGAGGATGGCAAACGGCTGTCACAATTCGGGCATCTCTTTCTTTGGCGACGGGCGGGCCAATTCATGTTGGGCCGTATGTGGCCGTCCTCCGATGGCATTGGTCGCGCGGCCTATCCCATGATTGTTTGCGCTCAGTGCCAGGGTGTGCCCCTGCGAAAAGCGCTGCTGCGGATGGTGCCCAAGCTCGAGGAAATCGAAACCGCCTGCCAGCAGGTCAAGACCGCCCAGGAAGTGCGCAGCATCATTGCCAAATATCGCGAGGAATTGAATCAAATCGCGGTGGCGCCGGATGCCCCGGTGGACGCTGGCGAGGTCCCGGATGTCCGGCCCAAGCCGACGCCTGCCTTGTTGGATAAAGAAAGCGAAGGCTGGTTACGGGTATTGTACCAGCTCAGCGAGCATTTTGGCCCGTACGCGCTGGGGAGTTTTTCTGCGCAAACCAGCCCGGACGGCCTGCGTCCCCAACAAATTCGTTTGCCCGCCCAGTCCGCCTCGCCGTTTCAGGCGCTGTTGTTTTGGGAACAATTTTTATCCACCCAACTGTCACCGGAGGTACCGCTCCTGCTCGTGTTGCCATTGGGCCAGAACTGGGTGGATGCCATCGTGGGTGAGCCCCGGGTCGATTCCTGGTATTGTCTGCGCGTGAACACCAAAGTCACTCCAGTGGCCAGCGATGTGCCCTATGAGTTGACGGCGGAATTTGTGGAGCGGGCACGTCGGTGTATCGCCGCATTCCAGGTTGGGCAGCCGACGGAGTCGCTGGCGTTTAAACCCGTTGAAGCGCAGTCGCCGGAAGGAATGGCGGGAATCTACGATAAACTTTCCGTGCTGCGAGGTGGGTGGTTCAAGCGGTGGTACGTGTGGGTGGGGATTGGCGTTGCGGTGCTGGGGCTGTTGGGCGTGTTATTGATGGCTTTGCTGGGCAGGGGTGGAACGGGCACTCTCTCCGTGACCAGTTCTCCGGTGGCGGTGGAAATCGTAGATCATACCGGACGCAGTTTGGGTACTGTGCCGGAGGATGGGCGGAGCCCATTAACATTATCCTTGGCGGCTGGAAAAAGGACGTTGATCGCCAAAGCTCCCGGATTTGGAGATCAAACGAACCAGTTTTTAATTCAAAACGAGCAGGTGGTTCCGTGGAAGGTGGTCTTCCCTTCCGGTACGGTAAACCTGATCAGCGACCCACCCGGAGCCGAGGTTAAGATGGGCACCCGTAGCCTGGGGGTTACTCCGCTGAACGATCTACCGGTGCCGGTGGGATCGGTTGAATTTCGACTGGCAGCGCGTGGATATTGTCCAACCAATGTTCAGGTTGTCGTAACCAAAGACGGCTATAAGACTGTCAAGCTACAATTGGAACAACTAAAAGGCACGGTGTTGTTTTCCAATGCGTTCGCCAAACTGCAATATTTGGACGAAAACGGAAATGCTTTGGGGGGGCCTGTGAATCCGGGAAAAATGCTTGTCCTGCCGTATCCGCCGGGAACGTATAAGTTCAAGGCCAAGTTGTTGGAAGAAGTGATTCGCGATGATACGAATGACATTATTTCGGAAAGCACGGTAACGGTTAAAGCGGAAGCGCAGGTTCTGGCCGACTTTCGCTGCGACTGTGGGCATTTGTTGATCACGATGATACCTCCCAACGCCAAGTTGGAAATCAACAAGCAGGAGGTCAGCCTATCGGTTGGCAAGTACTTGTTCCAAAAGGCAGGTTTTAAGGCAACGTATGTGGTCACGGCGGAGGGATATACCCCATTGATAACCAATTACGTGGCGCAACCAGGACTCAATCAACTTGCCCTGCAATTGGAGAAAGACCAGCATTTGCGGGTGAAACTGGATAGCTTTCCGCCCGGAGCCGAAATCGTATCCGATCCGAAAAGGGAGCAGGGAATACCGATCACCCAAATTACCAACCGTAATCAGCTCCCGCCCCAACCCAGAGTATATCTCCGCCAGTATGATCTGAGTGATCCGAAAGAGACACGTGGCACCAATGTGGCGGGCGTGGTGGAAATAAGTTATGAATTCAGTTGTGGGCTGGCGGAACTGAGCAGTTCTCCGCCGGGCGCAGTGGTTTATTATGGCAATAAAAAAATTGAAACCCCAACGCGATGGTGGTTCAAGCCCGGGCCTTTGGAATTGACGATGGTGTTAGGGGGTAAAACGAACGTTGTTAGCGCGTATATCGTTCCCGATAAATCCACGAACATCACGGGTAACTTTATCACCAATGTGGCAGCGATGCCCACTGGCACCCCTGCTATGACAGTCGGTTTCAAGAAAGCAGGGACGTTTACGAACTCGATCGGCATGGTTCTAACCTGGATACCCAATCTGCCAGGGACCAAGGGAGCTTATGTTGGAAGATTCGAGGTTTCACAGAATGAATTCTCCAAGGTGACCAAGCGGGAGCCCAGCGAGTTTAACCAAGCCAAATTGACTAATCTGTGGAGCCCGGATCTGCCGGTGGATTCCGTGAGTGTCAAGGAAGCACAGGAATTTTGCCGCCAGCTTACCGCCCAAGAGCATCAACTCAAGCGGTTGCCAGAGAATGCGGAATATACGCTGCCTACCTTGAAGCAATGGCAAATTTTTGCGGATGAACCCTTCTATTGGGACAAGGAGAATGGCTTGGGGAGATTGCAGAGGGATAACGCGATTCGTGACATTGACGGCCAGCCGATGGATCACTCCAAGGCCAATGACAATAGTTATGGGCTGGCGTTCACCATGGGCAATCTCAAGGAATGGTGCAAAAGCGAAGCGGCATCCGGGCCAACATGGCATTTGGCAGGCGGCTGTTATACCAATGTCATGGATGTCTTCAGTGCTAAAAAAGTTGTGAGCGGCATTTTGAACGATTCTGCGAACATCGTAGCTCCCGAGACCAAGTCAACCGTTGGTGGATTTCGTTGTATCCTGATTGAAAAATGATTATTTTGGAGTAATGTTTTTGGTCGGCAGCAGCAGAACCCGAAGGCCAACTACGTTCGTGGCGACCGAGGTGCTCTCATACGACAATTCGAGAAAGGGGCTCGCGGGCGCGGCTTCATAACTGCAGCCGATTGCATAAGGCTGTCCGTCAACACAGTCCCATCGCCATTCGGAGACATTTCCGAGCACATCATATAAACCAAAACTATTTTCGCCTTTGCTGCCCACGGGTGAATATTGGGTCACCGGAGTTGCGCTCGTATTGCATACCACCAAATCCAATCGCACCGATGCTTTAGAGGGAAAATTGGGCCAAAGGTCACCCATAAATGCCCGCCACTGGTTAAACGTCGGCAAAGCATAGGACCAATCATCCGGAATCACCCCCGCCGTCCGATCCAAGGCGGTCAGGGCTTCACAAAATGCTTTGGCATCCGTCCAACTCACATTGCTGACCGGATAATCCCCGCGATCCTTCCATTTGCTTGGATTTTTGCCAGTGACTTTTTGATATTGTGCCTGGGTCACTTCACTCTGCCCGACATAAAAACCGGTTTCAGCATGGGCTGGTATGTATTTGTTTCCGGGCCAGTTTGCGCCACCGGGACCATTGGGAATCCAGCCCAGCCGGATGTCGGCGCTGTTTTGCCAGGATTTGAGCAGCTTGCTTTCGGAAAAAGCAGGCGCGGTCAAAACGTATGGCGGCTTATCCCAGCGACAACTCACACTGCTTGCGACACCATTGCGTTCAAATTTGTAGGTGAGGTTGACCGCGATGGGTTGGATGATTTCTGGCTGGGGCAAACTCAATTTATTGGTGCCGTTCAGCCAGAGCGAGACGCCGGATTGAGTGCTTTGCACGGCCACCTTCGCATACTGGAATTTGAAGGTCAGCTCATTGGTGCCCGACGATTTTACGTCGTAGGTCTGTTGCGCCTCCGGGAGTTCGTACTGCGGATGCTGGAACCGTAGCGCTCGGCGTCCCCAGCGCAGCTTGGCCAACTGTTTTACCGGCACCCATGCATTTTTCTCATCATCATAGACCTGACCGTTTGGTGGATCCGTCTCGATTGCTACCAGCACCTTGCGTTCAACCAGTTTGGGCAGCGTGATCGTTTGAGTCTGGCCCATGACGGCGGCGAATTGGTTGGTGATTCGCTCATAGCCATCCTGGCTGATTATCACGGGGAAAGAATTG
The DNA here is from genome assembly GCA_037139415.1 of Verrucomicrobiota bacterium. Taxonomy (NCBI): domain Bacteria; kingdom Pseudomonadati; phylum Verrucomicrobiota; species Verrucomicrobiota bacterium. Next base: position 24,177 of record JBAXGN010000054.1, read on the forward strand.
CTGTCACCCACCACCAGCAAGGCCGTGCCATTGGTCACAACCCCATCGTTCAACTCCAATTGGATATTGGGCGATCCTGGTTCAAGCTTAATTTTGCCATGAAGGAATTTGATATTCCATGCGGCCGTTTCACCGGCTCGGCTGACCAGCGTCGTGGTTTGTTTTTTTGGTTTGGCCCCGGCGTACCAGCCTTGGTACTCTGCCTCCAGGGTTAGCGAACCCGCATTCCGTTGAAAGTTGGTCGGTGACCCACTCGCCAGGTAATACTGTGTGCCCTTGCCGTCATCAATGGTGACCGGGAAAAGATCACTGGAAAATTGCAGGAAACCAGCCATGGCCTTTAAACTGGCGCTCAAGTTTACCGTGCCGTTGTGCGGCAGGTTGGTGGTGATGGTTGTGGGATGATACCCATCCAATTTGTAATTGAGGTTTAGCAACCGATCCGATGGCCATGGCACATCCTTGATGGGCGTGGCACCCAACAAAAGGTCGCCAGCCATGGTCACTTCCGCACGCGGCGGCAAGCTGTCGATGTTGAGCGAGACAAACGGCAGATCTACTCGCAGCTTATCGCTGCTGCCGATGACGTAGTTCGTACTCCATTTGTCCCACTGTGCCCGGCCGTGCCGCAGCGAAACCTCGATGAGTACTTTCATCCCTTTTTTTTCCGCCGGGAAAGTCACCTCGGCAATGCCTCTGGTTGCCACTAAATCGTTCGTTAATACCACCTCACCCATTTTGATCTGGTAATCGAGTTGTTGCCAGTTCCCAGCCGTTTCCTTCGTGGGCTTGGGATACAACATCAGCGCAAGGTCGATGGGCTCGCCGGGGCCTGTGGTGGTCGTCACTCGATTCGTTAACTGAATATTCAGGGTATTGTTGGTGTCCGACACGATGTACGATAGGATATCTTTTGAACTATATGAATTCGTGTCTTGGGGATTCTTTTCCACACTCAGATCAACCGCTGTATTCGGTTTTAAATAACCGCTGCGAAAGACCCCATTCGCGGCCGCATTCTTTTTTAAAATAGTGCCTCGCGGATCGGTCATGGTAATGAGGGCGTCGGTTGGGATGACCTTAACCAGTAATTCCACACAGGCGAAACTTATCTCCCAATGACTGGTTTCCCCGGCTTTAACGGTGAAACCGTTGGTGAGAATGGAACCCAACCCTGGGTACTCCGGGTACTCCGCCTGTAAACTATATGTGCCATTGGTGAGCGCGATACTGGTAACCTTGCCCTTCTTCTCGCCGTTCACGGAAATATTCGCTCCCTCAGGTTTGGTAACGATGTTCACCACCCCATTTTTTGGCGACAATGGAGGCCGCAGGAACACTGCGGCAATTCCTGCAAGGAACGCCACACTAACGATTCCTTTGACGATCGCTCCCACTGGCAGTGGGGTTAGCGATTGCACTTTCTTCCAGAGTTGTTCGAGGCCGAACGTGCGACTATCCAACTTGGGATCCAGCAGCGTGGCGCACAGTGTGGCCCATGCGTCGGCATTTTTGCCACAGACTTCCCCCCACGCCGCTTGCTTGCGAATTTCGGGGAATAGCGCGGTCGCCTGCTCCTCGGTCAGCGGCTTGCGCAGCACCAGGGAAAGCATGAGCCGCCCCAAGGCCTGTAAATCCTTGCGCTCCAGTGTCTGCGCATCCTTGGCCCCGCCAGGTGCGGGATCGCTCACCAACACGCGCGCCTTGGCCAGTCGGTAATTGCTAACCAAAATGTTTTCCGGCTTCAGGTTGCCGTGCGAACGGTTGCACGACCGCTTCAGGTCCAACGCGCCACGGGTGGCCCCACGGATCAGGCGAATAAACGCCCGCTCGGTGAGCCGGAAGTTGGCGTTAAGGATCTTGGCCGCCGAGAGGGGATAGAATTTGGTAACGTACCAGTTCTCGCAGCCATCTTCGGACGATTCGCTGATGCGGGCGACGTGGCTGGAAGATTTTCCGGCGTGTTTCTGGACTTCAATGCGTTTGCGGCACTCCAACGCGAACGCCTCATCCGAATAGGTCAGCGTTGCTTCATCCTGCGCGTCAAAATAGGAAGGCTTGCGGAGGCGGTATTGTTTGAGCGTCAGCGTGGCCTTGCCTTTCGAGCCCGCTGGACGCACGCGTGCCACCAGGGAATGCTCATCCCTCCATAATTTGGTTACGGTCTCGAAGTTTTGGCTGGCCCGCATAATGAACTACCAACCGATTGGCCGCGGCATTCCAGGGCGGGTGGGCGTGGTGACCAGGACGCCACTTTCCTGGACCTTGATGTGCAAGACGATCGGCTTATCCAGCCAATAGTTGATGTCCAGCGGCAGAATCTGGCGGCGCGCATCCTGATTGCCGGGCATATCGGCATGCGACCCTGGCAGATCAGCCAGCACTAAAACGTATTGTGCGCCCGTCTTCATCCAATTACTCCACTTGGCGTCATCACTTTGCTTCAAGGTTTGTTGCGAGGCGCTTTTTACGAAGCTAAAGGTCGCCTTATCGGCGTTGGCGCGCATGGGATCCTCGCGCTGCCAGTACTGCGTCATGCTATAGGTGCGCCAACGTTCCAAGTTGGCCGCGTTCACCGGCACAAGATCCACCACCACAGAGCGGTTTTGCAGGTTGTTGGCCAGGACAACTTCGATATTATACCGTTTTGGCTCACTTTTGGGAATGACAAAGCCATCTACTCGATGTCGGCACCCCGCCAGCAGGAGACTGGCAACCGCCAAAACCAGCAATATCACGGTTGGGGAAAAACGAACGTGGGATCGCGCCCGCATATCTGTGTCTTTCTAATGACGTTGTTTAGCAATGTTTAACGGCCAATTCCGGCATAAATCCTAAACGGTCCTTAAAACGGGGTCAAATGGAAAAAGTTCGCTGGCGTTGGCTATTTTGACCTGCCCTACTGGACCGGCTTCAGCACGCCCGCGAAGCCGCCACACGGTAAATATTTGACGGGAAACGTATCGCCCGCGCCCAAGGTCAGATTTTCGGTTGCGAAACTGCGCGGCGTTTCGCCATCACCAATGCGGGTGAACAGGTACTTGCCCGTGCCCAGCCAGGGACCAAGTTGGAGGGTCTCTTCACGGGGTTGTTTCTGGCCGTTGATGCCGGCCAGAAACCAGAGGGTGCCTTTGCGTCGCGCCACCACGATGCCCTGCCCTGGGTAACCGGCGACCACGTGGGTTTCGTCCCAAGTGGTCGGGACTTGCTTCAGGAATTCCTTGGGGGCGGCGGGCAGGCTCAAATAGGCCTCGGGTTTGTCTGCAAAGTGCAGCCAACCAGATTCAAACACAACCGAGAGCGCCAATTCGTGCGCCCAGGTGGTTTGGTGCGGGTATTTGTTATCGGAGAAGGTGACTGGGGTATAATCCATCGGGCCAACGACGTTGCGGGTGAAGGGGGTGATGGCGTTTTGCCCGGGCGCTTTCTCGGGAAATTCCGGGGCAAAGATGTAGCATTCGGCGCCGCGCACGGCCTCCATAGCAACCAAGTGCGGCCAAGTGCGCGACCAGCCACGCGGGAGGGTACAACCATGGAAGTTGACCATGATCTGGTAATCGGCGGCATCCCGTAGAATGCCGTGGTACTGGGCCATGACATCCTGTTTGTCACTTTGGAAAAAATCCACTTTGACGCCTTTGACCCCCCATTGGCGGAGCAGGTCAAATTCAAAACGGCGCACCTCGGGATAGCAGAGGCAGTCCCGTGGTTTTTCCGTGACCACATTATGCGGACCACCGGAGTTGTACCAGAGCAGGACACTGACGTTTTTGCTTTTGGCGTAACGGATCAAGTCATGAATGTTGCCGTTGTCCATGATGGTCCAGTTGGCATCCACCAGGTAATATTCCCAACCCATTTCGGCGGCGAGATCAATGAATTTGCGTTGTTTCATGCCATCCTTGGGGCTGGGCGGGTCAGACCACCAACTCCAGGCAACCCGTCCGGGCCGCACCCAACTGGCGTCTTTGAGCTGACTGGGCGGGCAGACATCGTTGACGAGGGTGGATTCCACAATGGCGGCGGGCGAACTGCCCAGGATGACTACGCGCCAGGGCATTTCCCATGGCAGCGTAGAGGCTGGTTTGCTGGAGCCGGAGCCGTTGCCTTCCGCCGGGTCTGGCTGGCTGACCTGGTACACCCCGTTGGGCGCGGTGCTGGAGAGGCGGCTTGCACAAAAGTTGGTGCCGACGTTGGCTTCCGTGATCAGACCCCAGTGTTGGGCATCCGCCGTGCGGAACAGAACGGGGAACGCCCAGCCCAAACCGAGCGGCGCGGGGGTGCCAACGGGAATTTCGTTCTCATAATAGGTTTCATACGCAGGGGAATACGTGGTGGCTTTGTCGCTGGGCTGCATCCAGAGGCGGGCGTCTTGGGGCAGGCCAAAGCCTGTGGCCTCGGTTTCCATCGTATGGGCCGTCGAACCCGAGCCGGGAAGCCGGTAGCGGAAGGCTGCGCCATCGTTGTAGGCGCGCACATCCAATTCCAGCGGCAGGCCGTTCTCATTACGGAAGGCCAGGGTGAGGTGCTGGGCTTGGTTGCGGCACTCGCGCCGTTTGCCGTGCGGCATGGTGTAGGCTTCTTCGATGATCCGCAGTTCACTGGCGGATTTCAGTTTCAAATTCCGCGCGAAATTTTCCGGTTGGAGACGAAACCCAAGCGGGGAATCCGTAATCACCACCGCGCGATGGCCTTCAGCGCCGTGTTCGACGCGGTAGGTGAGGGTCCCCTTGCTGGCGAGCTGGACCGTCATTTTGACCTGCCCATTGGGGGAGGTGACCGACCAGCTTTCGGTTTTGGCGGAAGTAGCCGGGGACAGGCAAAGGGTCAGGGCGGTGACGAGTAAGGTCAAGCTGGCGGAAAGTGAGGGTTGGCCCGAAGGCAACCCGAGGTGACGACGTGCAAGTCTGATATGGGAAGAGGGGGGATTAGGGGGAAAGAGCCGGGAAAATGGGGCTGGGGGCGGGGTTTGGCAGCGGGGCGGTGGTTTGGAAAGGTTTTGTCTGAAAGGGGCGGTTTTGAAAGGGTTTGTACTCGGTTTTGGGAATCGCGCGCGGCGGGCAAGGCGGGGCAGATCATCGCGCCGAAGGCGACGCAATGGGTACACCCGGTGTGTTATGCGTGGGATATGAACGGGCGGCTGGGGCTGCGGCTGGAACTCCGAAATCCGAATCCCGAAAACCGAAGTAGTTTGTCGCCGGGGGTGTTTACTTCCACGACGATGCAGCCGAGGCCGTCGCAGGTGGGGGCGTTTCCGCCGGACAAGTTTTTGATCGGGATCTGCAAGGCGAAGTCGGGCACGGCGCTGGGCGGGGCGCGGTTGCGGGCGTTGGCGTGGTGGTGGTGCGCGGCGAATTTCAGCGCGGATTGGCTGTTGAACCTGGCGCAGATTTTCGGGCTGCCGTTTCGGTGGGCGAATTATGATCCCAATGCGCCGCAGGCGACGATTGATTCGATCTGCGCGATGTTGGAGGGGATGGGGTCGAATGCCTGGGCGGCGTTTCCGGCGGGAACGACGCTGGAGTTGAAGGAGGCCGGGAAGACGGGATCGGCGAGCCCGAGCGGGGATATGCTGGACCGGGCGGATAAGAATTGTGATTTGATCGTGCTGGGGCAGACGTTGACGAGTGACGTGGGGAACAGCGGGTCGCGGGCGCTGGGGGATGTCCACGCCACGGTGAAGCATGAGATTGTGGAGGCGGTGTGCGGGTATGTGGCCGGGGTGCTGAATACGCAGTTGGTGCCTTCGATCTTGCGGTTGAATTACGGGGATGAGGCGGAGTTGCCGCAGTATGAGAGTGACAAGGAGGAGGAGAAGACGGTCGAGTATAAGCAGGAGGTTTTGAAGTTGCTGGCGCAAAATGCGGCGCTGACGCCGGCGCTGGCGAACTTGATTGATGTGAAGCAACTGGTGCGGGATGCGGGGCTGACGCTGAATGAGGGGGTGGAGATGCCGGTGATTGAGCAGCCGATTTTGCAGAAAAATGAACCGGCAGAAAAATTGGAAAAAGAAAACACTGGAAATTTAAACCGCGAAACACGCGAAACACGCGAAACACGCGAAAACCAACAAGGACCAAAAGGACAGCAGGGACAGGGGGAGACGGTGAAGGCCAGGACGGGGAAATCTCAGATTTCAGATTTCAAATCTCAGAGCGGTGGGTTTGGGGTGGATTCGGGGCGGTTGGTGAAGCCGGTGATGGGGGCGCTGGCGAAGGATATGGAGCCGGTGCGTGCGCGGTTGGCCAAGGTGCTGGCGCTGCCGGAGGATCAGCAGGCGAAGGCGCTGGCAGAGTTGGAGGCGGCGTTGCCGGAGTTGCTGGATACGGTGAACGCGAACACGGAAACCGTGGATGCCATGCAACAGGCGCTGAATGCGGCGTGGGTGCAGGGGATTGAGGAAGCCCAACTTTTGCAGAAAAATGAACCGGCAGAAAAATTAAGACAAAAAGGATTGGCCGCAAGGAACGCAGGGAACGCAGGGGAAGAGGAACCGCTGATGGCGGGGGAATTTGATGAGGAACTGCAACCGCGTGATGAGCGTGGACAATTTACCTATAAAGGTGCGATTGGGAATACTGGGGACTGGAGCAAATTGGGATTGCCTCATTCGGTGAAGATAAAAGCAGATCCAGCGAGTCCGGAAATGGATCCCAATGAAGCGAGACAGAAGCTCACGTCCGGATTCAAAATAAAAGATTATGCTGGAAGAGAGCTTTTGTTCACTAAAAAAGTGATCGAACACTGGGAACATGAGGGCTACTCCAAAGCAGAGCAAGACAGAAGGCTGCGGCGGATTAACGACGCCATTGCAACGGGGGAAAACCCCAGGGAACAGTGGGACAAGGGCTGGCAAAGGAATTATCTGCGCGTATCGGCGGACGGAAATAACAAGCGTCGGTATCATGTTGGTTTTGTCACAGACCAAACAGGAGACGTGATTTCATTTTACCATACTGAGCGCGCTACTCAGTCCAACAAATTAAGAGAGGGAACCCTGACACATGGAAGAGATTGGTAGACCGTACAGGTGGAACAGCCGCCCAGGTCGCCCGCTCTGAGTATGGCTGCTGTCAGCACTCAGTTAAGGCTAAAAAGAACATACGACAATGAATGATAAAAGTCAAGTAAGCGAAGAAAACCAACCGCTGAAGGCGCGGATGGCGGTGGCGAGCAACTGGCAGGGGGATTTGAAGGCGGGGAGTGTCATCGAGTTTATGGTGATGCCCGCCGGACAGCATACGGGGAATTTTACGCAGGGCGGCGCGCTGGCGCAACGGGCGGTGGTGGTGGAGCCCGGCGCGGCCACGGCGCTGAATGAGCAGCTCCAGGCGGTGAACGGACGGACGAAGCAGCGGGCGTATTTCGATTTTAACCACGAGGAACGGGAGGCGAGCGGATGGCCGACCGGGTTTTATTGGAAAACGGGCGAGGCCCCCGGTGTGTATTGCCGGGTGGAGTTGAGCCAGGCGGGGGCGGAGGCGATCCAGGGGAAGAATTTCCGGGCGTTTTCACCGGTGTTTTATGTGACGCGGACGAATCCGGCGAAGGTGATCTGCAAGCCGGACGCGGATTTGTGCCTGGGGAGCCTGGTGAATGAGCCGGCGTTCAAGGAGATTGAACCGCTGTGGGCGAAGGAAGGGAAGATTTTGCAGAAAGATGAACCGGCAGAAAAATTAAGACCGGCTGAAGCCGGGACTCCGAACGAGAAGATTTCCGCTGGGGGGGCCGTGGTGGTTCCCGTGGCGGCTGCAACCAACAACAACAACCAAGTACGTATTATGGGACAAGAAACACCAACGGCTGCGGCCGCGCTGACCGCAGATAACAGTGATCAATTGAAGGCCAAGGATTCCAAAATCCTGGAGCTGGAAACGGCGTTGAAGGCCCGCCGGGAGCAGGATGCCAAAGACGCGGTGGCCGCTGCCGTGAAGCGTGGGGCGATCCCGGCGCAGAATGATAAGCTGCAAGCCAAGTGGGTGAAGCAGATCACGGAAAACCCGGAGGCGCTGGAAATGCTCCAGGGGATGGCCGCGAACCCGGCGATGGAATCGGGGTTGACGGCGGGGGCCGCGCCGCGACTGGAAGCGAAACCCGGCCCGAAGCTGGTGATGCAGGCATACGAGCAGCTCACGGCGAAGGCCGCGAAGGTGCGCGATCATGGCCTGCTCGGCCAATCGCAACGCAACGAGATCGCCCGCGAATGCGCCGCGCTCTATGCCCGCGACATCCGCAACAACGCCGATGTGCTGGATATGCCGCTCTATGCGGCGGACAGCACGGACACGAACCAGGGCACGATGGCCGGGTCGCTCATTGCGCAGCGCACGCTGGAATTGTTCAAGCTGCAATTCCCGGTGCTCTCGGCGATCAGCACGGATTTCAGTGATATGCCGGCGCAGTATGGGCAATCGGTGATCAGCCGGATCGTGAGCGTGCCGACGCCCGCGACGTACAACACGACCACGGGTTGGACGAGCCCGACGGCGGCCGCCACGGATGTATCCATCACCCTGGACGAGCATGTGGGCGTGCCGATCACGTTCAACTCGAACCAACTGGCGAGCACGATGCGCCGGTTGTTCGACGAGCAGGCCCCGGCGGCCAGCTATGCGTTGTCCAAGTATTTCGTGGACAAGATCTATGCGTTGCTGTTGCTGGCGAACTTCAACGGGTACGCGGCGGTTTCCGGGACGAAAATCCCGAAGGCTTACGCGAAGTACCCGGTGGCGCTGGGCGACTTTGGGCGCAGCACGCTGGCGAAGTTGAACGCGGTGTTCAACCCGAACGAGGTGCCGCTGAACAACCGGTTTGTGTTGTTGAACAGCGATTATCACGCGCAGTTGGCGCAGGACCCGAGCCTGGTGACGTTCTACGCCGGGCAGCGGAACCCGGAGATCGTGACGGACAGCCTGATCCCGCAGTTGGCCGGGTTCAAGCCGATCGAGGCTCCGAACCTGCCGACCACGGCCAACATGGTCGGCTTTGCCGGGCACAAGTCCGGGCTGGTGATCGCCACCCGCACGAGCAACGACTACACGCAGGCGTTGCCCGGATCGAGCTACGGCTCGGTGATGACGATCACTTCGCCGGACACGGGCATCAGCGCGACGCTGGTGCAGTATGTGGATCACAAGCTGGGCATGGCGACGTGGCGCATCCAGGTGATGTTGGGCGCGGCGGTGGGCGATAAGCGCGGCGGGTTGCTGATGACGAGCCAATAGGACCTATAGGACGAATAGGATGAATGAATAACGGGGCGGGCGAGCAATTTTACCGCCCCGGATTTTGCAGAAAGATGAACCGGCAGAAAAATAGGAACGAAGATATGAAAAAATTATTGTTAGCGGTTGGGCTGATTTTGGCGGTGGTGACCCCGGCGGTCACTCCGGCGAAGGCGGCGGAGTTTAACTTAACGAACACGGTGGCGGGCGGGGATACGATCTACGCCTGGCCAACGAATGTGGCGGGCACCAATGGTCTGAATATGCAGACGGGGGGCGCGATCAACCTGGCGAATTATGACGCGGCTGGATTTTATTTCAGCGGGTACAGCACGACGAACACCAATAGCACGGTGACGATCACGCTGGTGCGGAGTGCGTCGCAGAATCCACCGACGGTGACGAGCACGTATAATGCGTTTGAAACCGGGACGCCGGTGATTTCGATTGCCGTCTCGATCGTGGGCAACGGGGCGCAGACGTATTTCACTAATCTGCCATCGGCGTTTTTGCAGGGGGCGCAGTGGATCGGCATTCGCTCGTGTACGAACAGTAATGCCGGGGCGAATGGCAACCTGACGAATGTGTTGTGCGGGTTGAGCCCAAAGATCATCCCGATCCGGTATCCTTAGCGGGGCCGAGGGTTGGGCGGCTCCGGCGGTTTCTGAGGGGTTACCGCCGGAGCCAATTGAATGCGGAATGCGGAGTGCGGAGTGCGGAATGAAGACCACCGAATTTTGCAGAAAAATGAACGGGCAGAAAAATAAGACGAAGAATTATAAACACGGATAAACACAGATTTATGGCATGGGCGACGATTAGCGCGGATGAGGTACTGAGTGAGTTTACGCCGCAGGAGAAGACGATCCTGGACGGGATCCAGGCGGGGACGGCGTCGTCGCTGGCGGGGATCTTGACGCGGGCGATCAATGAGGTGCGCGGGGCGATCGCGGCGGGGAATTATCCGGTGGGAGCATCCGCGACGGTGCCGGATGGGCTGGCGAGTGATGTGATCGCGATTGCGCGGTGGCGGTTCCTGATCGCGTTTCCGGCGTTGAAGAATTTGCAGACGGAGGCGCGGAAGCAGGCGTTCACGGATGCCCAGGCGAAGCTGAAGGCGATCTCGAAGCAGGAATTTGCGGTGGAAAGCCCGACGGCGGGGGTGCAGCGGCCCACGGGGCAGTGGAATAGTGAGAACAAGCTGGTGATGCGGACGCACCCGGTGCCGCCAGCCAGCACGCAGTTTACCGGACCGAACCAGGAAGCGAATTCATGATGGAAGATTCCGGCATGACGTGGGAGGCGGCGATGCAGTATCTGCATTCGCGCAAGTTGATGCCCACGGAGCTGAGTTCCAAGGAACTCCAGGGAATCGCGGCGGACATCCGCCGCCGGTCGGTGTTTTCGGCGCGGTTGACGAATCTGGAGGTAATCCAGGCGCTCAAGGATGCCATCGCTGATCTGGCAAGCGGGAAGACGAATGAGGCGACGGCGCGGGCGAAGCTCCAGGATTTGTATGATTCGCTGGGGTATGACCCGGTGGAATCCGGGGCGGTGCGCGGGGATTTGACGGATCTGAGCAGTGATAAGCGAATCCGGCTGCAATTGGAGACGGGGTTGAAGACGGCGGGGAATTGGGCGCTGCATCAGCAGGGGCAGACGCCGGCCAGCCGTTGGCAGTTCCCGGCGTGGGAGCTGGTGCGGATTGGGATCCGGATGGTGCCGCGCGGGTTTCAACGCGGGAAAGGCGGGGCGCTGACGGAGATGCCAGGGGATTCGTGGCCGGAGCGGTGGGTGCGGGCCGGGGGCACGCTGTACGAGGGCCGGATGATCGCGGCGAAGGATGATGAGGTGTGGGATACGCTGGGCGATAGCGGCATCTTTGATGACGGGCTGGATAATCCGTATCCGCCGTTTGCGTTTAATTCGGGGATGGGGTGGCGGGCGGTGCGGCGGTCCGAGGCGCTGGCATTGGGTATCGAGCTGCCGGAAACGCAAGGACCACAAGGACAGCAAGGACAGAAGGGGCCGGGGCTGAATGACGGGGTGAAGGTGAGCACTGAGGGGTTTGATTTGGAGCTGCTGAAGCGGGCGCGCGCGGAGAATGCCATCCTGATCAGGCAGGATGAGATGATGGTCGCGGGGCAGAAAGGCGGGGAGTGATATGGGCGTGGGCATCCAAATCAATGTGCTGGATGGGGCTGGACCGGCGATGCGTGAGGTGGTGGGCAAGTTGAATGACCGGACGGCGTTGCACCAATCCATTGGCGAATCGGTGCAGCAGGGCATCCGGGATCACCTGGCGGAGGTGTCGCGGACTCGGCATAACACGGCGATGCGGCTGGGCGCGGCGCCGAGCGGGTTCTGGGAGAAGGCGGTGGACAACATCGGGCTGAATGCGGACGGGCAACGGGCGGAGATCACGATTGCGCATCCGGGGATCAGCCGGGCCGAGCATGATGTGACGATTGTGCCGGGGGCCGGGAAGAAGGCGTTGACGATCCCACTGGTGGCGGAGGCGTATAACCAACGGGCGTACCGGATGCCGGGGCTGTTCGTCCTGAAGGCGAAGGATGGCAAGGCGTACCTGGCGAAGAGTGAGGGGGGTGCGGTGCGGTTGTTTTATAAGCTGGTGCCATCGGTGACGTTGAAGCAGGACCGGTCGTTGTTGCCGAGTGATGCGGAAATCCGGCTGGCGGGGCGGCGCGGGATGGAGGCTTACCTGGACGCGGAAATAGCGAAACGACTGAATTAAGACCGCGAAATTTTGCAGAAAGATGAACGGGCAGAAAAATGGGAACCAAAAACCGGGAAATTTTAACCGAAGACATGATTGACCTGATTGACCGAATGGACAGGGGAAATAGCTAAAGAAAATTATGGACCCGTGCGAGACAATTTTGAGCGATATGCAGGCGGACATTGGGGACCGGCTGCGGAGTGATACGTATCTGGCGAGCATCCCGGTGTTCGACGAGGAGAAGGGGGACTTGGCCAGTGAGGTGCAGATCGCGCTCGGGCTGACGAGCGGGCAGCAGGATGCGTATGGGGCGTGCCTGGTGGTGCTGAGCCCGATCGGGAATGATGATAACCCGGATACGCCGGGCGGGCCGCTGGATATCCACTTGGCGGTGCGGGTGTGCGTGGATCCCAAGATCAATAATGTGGCGGGGACGGGCACGCAGATCAAGGCGCTGACGTTGGCGCGTCGGGTACACCGCTGTTTGAAGCATTTCGCCAGCCAGGGGCGGTTCGTGGCGCTGTGCCCAGAGCGACCGTCTATTGTGCCGGTGGAGGATGGTTTCGCGCCGGTGGCATACGAGGTGCGGTTCACGACGCGGGAGTCTGATCCGGGGCGATATGCGAAGTTGCAGGCGGTGAGCATCAGCCCTGCAACGGGGGTGCAGACGTACCCGGTGACGGTGACGCTGGCCTGTAATACGGCGGGGGCGGCGATTTATTATACCCTCGACGGCTCTTATCCGCGCTCGGGGAATGCGGCTGCCATATTATATACAGCGCCGTTTAGTGTGACGGCGGCGAAGACGGTGCGGGCGGCGGGGTATAAGACCGGGTGGCTGCCGGGGGATGTGACGCAGAGTGTGTACACATAGAAAACCGGGAATTTTGCAGAAAAATGAAGACGAAAAACGAAGAATTTAAACCACGGATAAACACAGATTAACACGGATAGGACCGAAGATTTAAGACAGGATAAAAACAGGATTAAGACCGGATAGAAAACAAACAAAAAACAGAACAGAAAGAACCAAATATGCCGTTACCAACGATAGTGATTACGCGCGGGCCTGCGATTGTGACGTTTAACAGCCAGGTGTTTTACACGGAAGCACCCATCAAGGCCGCGATTGATTGGGAGTTGTTTGATGTGAACTCGGGGCAATACGGGGTGGTATCGCGCCGGGTGAAGCGGCGGATGGCGAAGATCATGTTCACGCCGGTGGGGAAGTGGTTCACGAGTCTCTGGCCCTACGCCTCGCTGGCGCAAACGTTGGGGGCGACGATCATGCCGGCCACACAGAAGGATTTGGTGATTCAGCCGCTGGACACGACGCAGAAGATGTGGACGTTCTACGGCGCGGGGATTACTAAAGCGCCCACGATCCGGCTCTCGGCCGCGAAGCAGATTTATGGGGAGGTGGAGTTCACGGCGCTGGGCAAGTATGCGACGGCCCCAGGGACGGCGGATTCGCTCTGTAAACGGGAGACGAATACTTTCAATGATACGTCGTTCGCGTCGGCGGACGTCCAGACGCAGCCCTACGTTGGGACGCTGGGCGCGACGGCGATCGAGACGAAGGAAGGCTGGGAACTCTCGGCGGATTGGAAGTTGGATGAGGTGACATCCGATACGTTTGGGGTGGTGAATTTCACGATGGAAGAGATCAGCGCGAAGGTGAGTTTTACGCCGCGCAGTCTCTCGGAAGACGACATTGTGGGACTGTTGAATGGGGGGTCGTTCGATAAAGCCATCGGCGGGGCGATTGATGCGGGGGCGGACCTGGTAATCACGGGGACGGGGGTGAGCTGCACGTTGTATAATCTGGTGATGGAGAAGTTGGACCCGATTTGGGGGATCAAGGAGGACCGGTTTAGGAGTATTGAGCTGGTGACGCGGCGGAAGTTTACGACCGGCAGGCCGAATGTGCCGTATCTCATTGCCTGATTGCGGAACCATTGAATGCGGATTGCGGATTGCGGAATGGAAGACGGGGATTTTGCAGAAAAATGAACGGGCAGAAAGATAAAGACCGAAGAGATTTAACCGCAAAGAACGCAGGGAACACAGAGAAGACAAGTCATCAGTGATCAGTTATCAGTCATCAGTGAACAGTGAACCGTGAAGATAACCTGGAAATATACGGAGGAGGTGGCGGCGGGGGGTGGCATTACCACGCGCCAGCAGACGCTGGTGCTGGGGGATGATCTGGCCGGGCTGCCAATCCGGGATTATGAGGGGCCGCGCGTGGGCATCGAGGTGGACCGGATTGCGAAGGCGCGGGGGGAGGCGGAGAAGATTTTTGCGCGGGGATCGCGGAAGTATGATGGGTCGTTCACGGTGACGCGGACGTTCGAGACGTATAAGGATGCGGTGGAGTTCCGGCATTCGTATGCGGAGAAGGTGTGCCGGTCGGGGGTGCTGACGGTGACGGTGGATGGATGGAATACGAGTGCGGTGGCGGTGTTTGAGGCGGTGGAACCGGTGATGGGTTCGAGCGCGGGGACCACGGTGGCGTATAAGCATTATTGGGTAAGTGAGGATTGGAGCTAGCGAATGCGGAGTGCGGAGTGCGGAATGCGGAATGGAAGACCGGGAACCTTGCAGAAAAATGAACGGGCAGAAAAATGAAGACCAGAATCAAAATTTTAACCACGGAACCACCGAATGCGGATTGCGGAATGCGGATTGCGGAATGGAAGACGGGAAATTTAACCACGGATGACACGGATGGGACGGATGTTGAAAATCCGAACTCCGAACTCCGAAATCATAAAGAACTATGAGTGTTTTGACGCAGTTGAGGAATCGGATTGGGTGCATTGTGGGGGCGTATCCTGGGCAGGCCGGGGTGGCGAATAGTCTCACGGGGCAGCAGCCGGGGTTTTGGCGAGGGAATGATGTGCGGTTCGAGGTGGCGCTGTTGGAGGCGGACGGGGAGACGGTGATCACGAATATTTCGGCGCTGGCGAGTTTGACGGTGGAGATTTTGAGCGGTCAGGCGGCGGCACCAACGATTTTGGCGACGGGAACGGTGGCGGCGGCGGATATGAACCAGGCGCTCTCGCAGGCGGCATGGGATGATGGATCGAGCCAACACGCGGTGGTGGCGTTCTCGAACCTGGAGAGTGCGCTGGATCTGGGAGGGGCAGCGAGCCGCACGTTCTGGCTGGCGATTAGTTATTTGACGAACGGGAGCCCGGCGCGGCGGATCACGATCTACGGCGGGCCGCTGACGGTGTTCGAGGACGGGACGCCGAGCGGGGGGCCGGTGATCGCGGGGGGGACGCTGGTGCCGGTGGGGGCGGTGTTTCAGGCGGGGGATTTGTATGTGCTGGAGGGGCTGACGCCGGGGCGGGCTTATTCGTATTACCGCGGGGCGAACGATATCAAGTTGTTGAATCCGGGCACGGGGGGTCAGGAGGTCGTGGACGGTGCCTTCGTCGCGGCGGATACCTACGTCACGCTTTTGGGCACGCAACTACAGCCAGTGACGGCGGTGGTGAGGGCGGAGGCGTATTTCACGGCGGAGCAGTCCGACGCGCGTTATCAGCAGTTGGGCGGGACGGAGTTCGTTTGGTTGCGGCTGCAGGATGTGGCGACGGGCCAGTACCGGACGGTGCGGGTGAATAATGGGGTGCTGGTGGTGGAGCAGATCACTTAATTTCGGAATGCGGAATGCGGAATGCGGAATGAAAGACAAAAGACCGGGAATTTTGCAGAAAAATGAACGGGCAGAAAAATGAAGACCAAGACCGGAAAATTTTAACCACGGATGACACGGATGGCACGGATAAGACGAATAAACTTGCAGAAAAATGAACGGGCAGAAAGATATGAAGATGAAACACTTTTTGGGAAGAATGGGAGGCGTGGGAGTGATGCTGATGCTGGCGATGGTTAGCCAGGGGGCGACGACGAATTGGTATTCGACGGTGATGGAGGATGGCACCGGGACGGTGGTGAGGCCGACGAATTTTGTGGCGCGGAATGGGCTGGTGACTTCGAATACGCTGCCGGGGGTGCTGGCGGGGGTGACGAATCTGGTGGCGACGAATGTGGTGGGGCTGGCGACGCGGCAGGAGTTGACGAATTTGGTGACCGCCACGACGGCACCGTTGGTGGCGGCCACGAACCGGATCGCTTTGGGGCTGACGAATGCGGTGACGGGGGCGTTTATGGGAGCGCCGGATAATGCGGTGGCGTTATATGATAGTAAACTGAAGGTGCTGGGCGCCTGGTTTGATAATGCGTTTCAAAACGCGCCAGTGTTTCGGTGGTTGAATGCATACTCGGAGTGGGAGGATTTATCAGATTACGCCTTCCAATCCAGCGGTTATTTTGCCTGGACGAATGCCATCCCTGGAATGTATTACGAGGTAACCCAGGGAAATGCGGATTATGTGTCGGCGGACGGCGGCCAAAAGTATTTTACACGCACCCGAACAGACGGGACGCGGTACTGCGTGATCCGTGCGAGGTATATCTATTTACTGTTCCACGGGGTGCCGATGTCGGCGGTAACCGCGATGGTGCGTCCGAAGCTGGCATTATCAATCGAGGATATGGA
>JBAXGN010000055.1 GCA_037139415.1 Verrucomicrobiota bacterium
ATTTTTTGTGTTTTTATGAAAACCCTGCCGTTCCCGCCGTCACTGACGCATTACCCGAATCCTGCACTTCTGCTTGGCTAATGACGCGGCAGGGGGTAAAATCATCTCCAGAAAGCGTTTGGATTATGAAAACATCATTTACACAGTATGTGATTATATGTGCCAGTTTGTTTGCCACTACGCCGCTTGTCCAAAGGGCGGTGGCGGATGGCACTTCGGCAACAACGGAAAAACTTTCCGCCAAGTGGATCTGGCATGCCCAGTCGGATTATCACGGTTATAATCAGACGGTGCTGGCCCGTAAAACCGTCAAGGTGAGCCGGCCAACGCAGGGCACGCTGCGCGTGACGGCCGATAGCTGGTACCGGCTCTTCATCAATGGCCGCTGGGTGAATGACGGTCCCTGCCGCAGTTGGCCCGAGCATTACCAGTACGACGTGCTGGATGTCGGCGCTTATTTACAAGAGGGGGCGAATGACATTCTGATCATCGCGCGCTATTTCGGGGTCGGGGATTTTCACAAGGTTCCACAACAGGCCGGGTTGCTGGCGCAATTGGATGTGACGCAGGCGGACGGTCAGGCCAAACGATTTATCACCGATGGTTCTTGGGAAATCGCCGATGCCAAAGCCTGGGTGGTCAACACCCCCAAGATCAGCATCCAAATGGAGCCAGTGGAAATCTATGACGCCCGGCTGGCCAATGATTTGAAGTACAGCAAGGCCCGGGAATTGTTCCCGGCGGAGGGTGGCCCATGGAAAGGGTTAAACCCGCGCGATGTGGCGCTGATGACCCGCCAGCCGTTCGCATTCAAAACGTTTGGCGGCGCCAAGGTGGTCAAAGCCGATGGTTGGAACTACACGTTGTCCCCCGTGCGGCTGATGCAGCCAGGGTTGATCGAGGCCAACCACAACGCCAGCGGCCCGTGCGGCATGGCGGCCATCCTGGAAACGGAACAAGGCTGCACGCTCAACGTGCAGTTGGAAGGCATGAAACTGGCGGTCAACGGCCAGGCAGCGGGGAACAAAGAGATCAAACTCGCGCCGGGCAAACATCTGGTGCTGGCCTTTATCCGCAGCGTCGTGGGACACGACAAGGATAAGGCGGTGCGGTTCATGAATCCGCGCGGATTCAAGCTGGTGAATCCGCTGGATGCAAAACACGAAAACCCGTGGTGTTTCATTCCGCTGCCGGAATATGTGTTTGCGACGAACGACCTGATGCATGGCCGATTCATCCAGGAGGACGTCCGCGTTTCCGGTTTGATCACGAAGTATCAGGAGACCACTGATAAACTGTTGCGCGAAATCAAAAATCCAACGGAGTTTGCCGCCAATCTAGCCGCCAAAGCGCAAGTCATGGCGTCCGAAGCCATGTTTCCGCAGGATTTCTACTGGCAATTTGTGAACCGGCAGGTGGTACGGGACGCGGCAACACTGGTCAAAGACCCTGCCGCCCTGATGCATCAAACTCCAGAAATCACCACGGTACAACCTGCGCCCGATGGCGATGTGGAACTGATGTATGACTTGGGTGAACAGAACTGCGGGTATTACACGTTTGACCTGACAGCCCCAGCAGGCACCGTGGTGGATATCTGTGGGATGGAATACATCACGCCTGAGGGTCGCCTGCAATTCGCCATGGGCAACCGCAATGGCATGCGCTACATCACCCGCGAAGGCGTGAATCAATTCACCTCCCTCAAGCGCCGCTCGGGACGTTATGTGTTCATGACGCTGCGCAATCAGCGCGGGCCGGTACAGATTCGCCATTTCGGCCTGATCGAATCCACTTACCCGGTGAACGCCGTCGGTAACTTCTCGTGCAGCGATGCGCGGCTCGACAACATTTGGGCGATCTCGACGCGCACGTTGAAGTTGTGCATGGAAGATACGTTCACGGACTGCCCGCTCTACGAACAAACGCATTGGGTGGGGGATGCCCGCAACGAATCGTTGCTGGCGTACCCGGTGTTTGGAGCCACAGACATTGGCCGCCGCTGCATTCAGATCACGGGACAATCGCTGGAACATTATCCGTTTGCCGGATGCCAGACGCCGTCCTGCTGGGATGTGCTGATCCCGGCTTGGAGTTTCCTCTGGGGTATTTCCACCTGGGACTATTACTGGTACACCGGCGACAAAGTGTTCCTGCGCCAGGCATATCCGGATGTCATCCGCAACCTGAAGGGCGCGGAGAAATACGTCAACGCCCAGGACCTGTTTAGCGGGCCGTTCTGGAATTTCTTCGATTGGACCAAAATGGATGCCGGCCACAAGACGGTGACGTACAACACGATGCTCATGATTGGCGCGATTGACGCCGCACGCAAAGACGCCGAGACGCTGGGAGACACAACGCACGATGCCTGGCTCAAGCAGCTTCGCGCCCGCTTGGTTCGCGGCGTGAACAAATTATGGGACACGCCGAAGAAAGCCTACGTGGACAGCGTTCATGACGATGGCACGGTGAGCACCATGACCAGCCAACATACCAGTTTCCTCGCGATTTTATATGATATTATCGAACCCGCGAATCTCGATGCCGCACGCAATAATTTGATTGCACCGCCGGAAAAGATGGTGCGGGTGGGTTCGCCCTTTGCAGCGCTGTATGAACTGGAGACACTGGAGAAACTGGGGTTGGAAGACCGGATCGTAGAGGAAATTTATCGCAACTACCTGCCGATGCTGGAAAGCGGCGCCACGACGGTATGGGAGAGCTTTCCAAGCGGCACCACCGGTTCAGGCGGTTTCCCGACGCGCAGCCACTGCCACGCGTGGTCCTCGGCCCCCAGCTTTTTCCTGAACCGCATCGTGCTGGGCATCAAACCCACTGCACCCGCCGCGCAAACGGTGGCGCTAAGTCCGCGCATCGGCAATCTGACCTGGGCGCGCGGCACAGTGGCAACCATCAAAGGCCCCCTGACTGTCTCCTGGAAACTGCAAAGTGATAAGGCCCTCGACATCACCTGCACCGCGCCGGAGGGCGTGAAAGTGGAGTTTGCCACCAACCCAAGCCTGACCGGAAAAACCGTGAAACTAAACGGGCAAAAAGTGCAATAGATTTGCTTTTTCCCGTAATGGCGGGCAGGCCAATGCGGAAGCGTTTATGGCTGACGGTTCCAATGCGCCAATCAAGGTGCAGGGTATTACCCGCTGACTTTTACCGCGCTGGCTTGCGCTTGCAGGGCGAGTTCAATCGTCAGGAAGGTATGCGCTTGCGGCATGGCGTTTTCCGTGCGGTTCAGGCAGTCGAGGATGAGTTGCCCGAAGAATGGGAAACCGACCTGCCCATGCACGGGGAAATGATGTTCGCCTTTGTGATCCACCAAATAAACATGGTCGCCCTCGGCATCACGCGCGACATCCAGGTATTTGCGCAACTCAATGTAGCCATCGGTACCGAGGATGACAGTGCGGCCATCGCCCCAGGCTCGCAGGCCATTGGGGTTGAGCCAATCCACCCGCATGTAATGGGTGGCGCCGTTGTCCGCCACCAAGGTGGCATCACCGAAATCCTCGAAATCGGGATATTGCGGGCAGTTGTAGTTGCCCACTTTGCTGTGCAGTACCCGTGCGCTTTTAGCTCCGGTCCAGTACAGGAATTGCTCGATCTGGTGGCAGCCGATGTCGCACAGGATGCCGCCGAATTTCTTTTTGTCCCAGAACCACGGGGGACGCGTGGCCGGGTTGAGGCGGTGCGGTCCCAAACCCAGGACCTGAACCACGCGCCCAATCGCGCCGGCCTGGAGGAGTTGACCGGCATAGACGGCGGCTTCCACATGCAGCCGCTCCGAGTAATAGACAGCGAAGATGTGCCCGGTTTCCGCCACCTTCTGGCGGGCCGCCGCCAGTTGTTCCAGCGAGGTGAACGGCGGTTTGTCGGTGAAGTAATCCTTGCCGTGATCCATGACGCGCAGACCCAGTGGGCCGCGTTCACACGGCACACACGCGCTGGCGATTAGGTTGAGCGAAGGATCGTGCAGCACTTCGGCTTCGCTGGCGGCCACCTTGACGCCGGGATAGGTCTTGCAGAAATTCGCCACCTTTGCCGGATCGGGGTCATAGACCGACGCCAGTTCGCCGCCGGCCTCAATCAATCCATTGCATTGGCCGAAAATATGGCCATGGTCGAGCCCAATGGCGGCGAAGCGGAACTCGCCTGGTTTGCACACGGCGCTGGCCTTGCCCTTGGGGGCGTAATTCATGCCATCGGCTTTCGGTTGCATAAACGATAGAGGTTGGCGGTTAATCTTCCGGCAGCGGCTGGTCCTTGGTTTCGGGCGCCCAGATGAGGGCGACGATGCCGATCAGGTAAATGCCGCACATCGCCACAGCGACCGTGCGGAAGGGGAACATGGTGCTGAGATGGCCGAGCAGGTACGGGAACGGCGCGGCCAGGTAACGCACGGTGTTGTAGCAAAAGCCCACGCCAGTGCCGCGCAGGCGGGTGGGGTAAATTTCCGGGAAATAAATGGAATACCCCGCGAACACCGAGAGCGTGCAGAAGCCCATCAAGGGGAGCATCCAGTAAATATCCGACTCGGTCTTCAACGTGGCGAACACAAACGACACCACGCACAAGCACATCACAAACGCGATCAGGAACGCTTTGCGGCGGTTGAAATAGGAGGCGATGAAGGTGAACGCGAACATGCCCAGCAGGGCGCCGACATCTTGCAGCATGGTCCCGCGTCCGCGCATTTTATCAATCACCTTCTGCAGGCTGTCAATCGCGCCGGGGAAAGTTTGCTCCAGCAGTTGCCGGTTGAGGAAATTGATATTTTCCGGGGCCGAATGCTTTTGCACCTGGATCACCAGGTTGGCCGTGTTTTTCTTCAAGGCAATGCCTTTGAAGGCCTCGGCATTGTAAAGATTGCCATCGTGGATCAAACGGTTGAAATCCTGCAACAGGGCGGCAGACGCGGTATCCGGGGAGGTCTCCACCTGCTTCACCACGTCCGGGGTCATGAGGCTCTTGATGTGCGCCACGGCGGGGTTGGCCGGGGTTTTGAGGGCCTGGCAGATTTGCGCCGGCTTTAATAAATCCGCGCCATGCAACGGGCGGTTCTTCAGGGCGGTGGTGACCAATTCCGGCGAGAAGAAACCGATGCCCCACAGGCCCACCATGCCGGAGACGCCCAGGCAGATGCCCACCAACGTGCTGCGCCGCCAGCGGGGATCACGGAACAGGTCCGTGATGGATCCAACTCGTTTGGCTTTGCCGGACTGGGCGTCCGCTTTGGCTTTTTTCCAGGCCTCGGGTTCTTTGAGAACCAATAAGATCGGGATCGCCAGCAAGACCGGGGTGACGCTTACAAAAAAGATGACCTGCCAACCACTGTAATGGCCCCAATAATTCTCCAAGCCGGGAGTGATGCCCAGGCTTAACGCCGATCCGCCAATATTGCCCATGGCAGAGAGCGCCTGCATGGAGCCCAGCGCGGCAGTGCGGAATTTTGCCGGCACACTTTCCGCCACCAGCGTGGTGGCCGCCCCGAACATGCCGCCCACGCCCATGCCGCACAGGAAACGATAGATCAGGAATTCCATGCCGTTGCGCGACAGGCCGGAAAGGCCGGAGAAAATCGTGTACGCTAGCAGGGTCGCCACCATGGCTTTGACGCGCCCGTAGCGATCGCTCATCATGCCGAAGAGCAACCCGCCGGTGCCCCAGCCGATCATCAGGATGCAGGTGGCGAGGCCGCCCCATTTCTTGACATCGCCATCGGAGGCCGTTGCGCCCAGCAATTCCTTCAAGGCGGGTTCCCGGGCCAGGATGAAAATCCGCTGGCCCATGCAGTCAAACAACCAGCCCGAGGCGGCCAGGATGAAGACCAGCCAGTGATACACCGTCACGCCTTCCAAAATGCCACCCGATTTCGGGCTGCCCGAGTTTTGTGCTGTTGTACTCACAAATTTCTTTTGTTCAAGTTTCTGTACTGGGAAACGTGTGGTGATACTAAGGTTCAGTGGGAGAGGTTGTCAAGGCACGGGAATCGTTTTTCAGTTATCAACCCAATTTCGGATGGGCAGCCAGCGTCCGCAAAATTGATATCCGCAAATTGATTGCACCCGCTGCGGGTTTCCCTTACGCTGCCCTCGGTCATTTCGGGGACAATCGTGTTATGGACCAATTCAATATTAATGCCGGCGGCCAGAATATCAGTCTCCAGCTTGATTCCAGATTATATGACCCGAAGAACCGGAACATCTTGGGGCCGTACGACTATTTTGAAACCGGCAACGGCAGCGACATTAACCTGACGCTCCTCTACGGCAGGCGGCGCCGCGCTTTTGCCGACGAGGATTTCCTCAATATCCGGCATTACCGTGGCAAGGCTGGCAGCCATATCATCCGTCAATTGGCCTGTTATCTCGCGGCGTTTCACACCCGGAAGTTTGATCTGGTTCACGGCACCGGTCTGCTGGTAAATCCCGAGAGCCGCAAAGGCGTGTTGCTGATTGGGCCCGGCCACTGCGGCAAGAGCACGCTCAGTCGTGAGTTGGGCGAGATCATCATGGATGACGACATCATGCTGATCAATGAGGACACCATGCAGGTCGCCGGCAAGATGGGGTTTGTCACCTATAAACACCCGGTCCATGGCCGCAAATTCCTGACCCCGCTGCCCAGCGGGGAAAAAGAGGCGCGGCTGACCATGGTCTTCATTCTCGATAAAAAGGAACAAGGCGGGAAATACGCCGATGTGGATAATCGCATCCCTCGGCGATTCGCCGTGCCGGAGGATTTGCCGCCGCTGCTAAAAAAGGCTTACTTGAAATTAAATCCCATCAAAGTGGATGCGCCCATCTTCCGCTTGGGGACCCGGGGCCGCCTGCCGCAGACCGTCGAGGTCTTGCGGCACCTGATTGATCAGCACATTTAGAACTGCATTAGAACTGCACCGTCGGCGTTTCTTTCTGGGCGGCGGGCGTTTCAAAGAACGGTTCTTCCTTGAAGCCTAGCATTCCCACGATCAACACCGCCGGGAAAGTTTGGATGGCGGTATTCAGTTGGGTGGCGGAGTCATTGTAGGCCTGCCGGGCAAACGCGATCCGGTTTTCCGTGGAAGTGAGTTCCTCCTGCAAGGCGATGAAGTTCTGATTTGCCTTGAGGTCGGGGTACGCCTCGGAAACCGCCAGCAACCGGCCCAGCGCCGAGCTGAGTTCTCCTTCCGCTTTGATCTTGTCGGCGGGCAGCGTGACGCTGGTGGCCTTGGCGCGGGCGTTGATCACCGCTTCGAGAGTTCCTTTCTCGTGGCTGGCGTAGCCCTTGACGGTATTCACGAGATTGGGGATCAGGTCGTGGCGGCGCATGAGCTGCACGTCAATTTGCGCCCATGCATTCTTCACCGCCTGCCGCACGCGGACCAGGCCGTTATAAATGCCCATGACCCACAGGCCAACAATGAGCGCTAGGAACAGCAGCACGCCCAACATTACGCCAACGACTAATATCGCAGATGCAATCATGGTGGTAGCATACCCATTTCCACCCGCATTGCAATGCTTCAGCGATTACAATTTATCGGGATGTTTATAACGCGGCGGCGACATTGCTACACGAAAAACAACGAGACGTTCGCCAGTCGCCGTTCCGCACGTCAGGACTCGTCGGCTTCGGACGCGCGGTGCAGCACGTGGCTGTGGAATACGGATTTAGCCAAACGAAGGATTTTCCGTCCGGAAGCGCGGATTTTTAGCCGTCCGCGAAAAAATCCCGCCGGTTTGTACTTGGCGCGGAAGATGGCCAGTTGCTCTTTACAGTCTGAAAACCGCCGCGTTTGACCCAACAGGCCGATCAATTCCAAATCCTGCTCAAAATACGACGGGAAAAAGTTCAAGAGGAAGCGGCAGGGCCACTGTGCGTACCGATGAAAGCACTGGCGCAGGACGCGCCGCTCAAAGTAGTGCGGCGCACAGTGGAATTGTGCACAAAACCGATCTCGAAATGTCCGCCGTTCCTGTTCTGATGGGGCAGCCATCCGACGAGTATATAAAAATAATAGCAGATGGCAATAACCGTGTTTTTCACCTTTTTTATTGCCGCCCGGGCGGGAGATGGCACAATGCGCCGCGTATGTCTTTCGTAACGATCTGGTTGCCGCCATTGGCGGGATTCGCCATTTTCCTTTTGCGCGTCAAGGAACTTGGCACCAAACGAAAACGCGTGGATGGGCCGGTCCAGGAAAAGTTGACGTTTTTCCTGTTTCTTTCGGCGGGCACGTTGCTGCTGGCCGGGTCCATGTTTGAATATTGGTATCGCGGCGAGCATTTGCGCTGGGGTACCTTCCTTCCCGGCGTCCTGTGCGCAACCGCGTCGTTCGTTTTGCGGCGCAAAGCAATTGCAGCGCTGGGTGAATTCTGGAGTTTGCACATCGAAATCCGCGAGGCGCACGCCTTCGTTAAGTCCGGGCCGTTTCGCTGGATGCGCCATCCCACGTATTTCTCCATGATCCTGGAAATGCTCGCGGGCGCGCTAGTGATGAACGCACCTCTGGCCTTGCTGGCCAGCCTGCTGATTTTCTTTCCCACCCTCTATTACCGGGTGAAAATGGAAGAGGCGGCCTTGATCGCAAAATTTGGCGCGGGGTATCAGACTTATCGCGAACGGACCCCGGCCATCATTCCCTATAAAATTCCCCAAGCCCAATGAATTCAACTTATCCAACGCGCCGCGTGGTGGTCACCGGCATGGGTGTGGTCAGCGCCAACGGGTGCGACCTCGCGACCTTTTGGCAGAATGTGCGCAACGGCATCAGTGGCGCCAAGCCCATCACTCGTTTTGATACCACCGGCTTTGCGAGCTTAATCGGTGTGGAAATCCAGAATTTTGACGCCAGCGCACTCATCGGCGTTAAGAAGGCGCGCCGCTACGACCTTTCAACCCGCTACGGCGTTTGCGCCGCCATGCTTGCCGCCCGGGATGCGCGGCTGGATATGTCCAAGCTGGATGCCGACCGCGTGGGCGTGGTCGAGGCCTGTTCCTTGGGCGGCATTGAAAGCGTAGTCAACGCGTACCGGGATTGGCTGCAAAAGGGCACCCGCAAAGTCAGCCCGTTTCACCTGATCAACTCGTATTGCGGCGCGGGCAGCGGCGAGATCGCGCTGGAGCTGGGCTGCCAGGGTCATGCGCTGACGTACAGCTCCGGCAGTGCCTCGGGCAACGATGTGGTTGGCTATGCCCTGAACATGATCCAAACGGATGAGGCGGATGTGATGGTCGCGGGCGGTACCGAGGCCCCTTTGCTGCTTCCCCTCTGGTGCGGGTTTAGCACGGCGGGATTGCTCACCAAGCGCAATGATGATCCCCAACATTCCATGCGGCCCTTTGACAAAAACCGGGATGGTTTTTTGCTTGCGGAGGGCGCCGGCTTTCTCGTGCTGGAAGAGCTGTCGCACGCCTTGGGGCGTGGCGCACGGATTTACGCCGAAGTGGCGGCGCACGGGCGCAGTTGCGAGGCGTTCAGCTCGGTCGCCGAGCATCCCGAAGGTGTGGGCGTCTATCGCGCCATGGAAAAAGCCTTGCGGCGCGCGCAACTGTTACCGGCGGAAATTGATTACATCAACGCGCACGGCACCGCCACCGAGGCCAATGATAAAATTGAGACGCTCGCCATCAAACGCCTGTTCGGCAACCATGCCAAACGGGTGGCGGTCAGCAGCACCAAACCCGTCACCGGTCATCTCCTCGCGGCGGCGGGCGCCGTGGAGACCATCATCTGCACCCTGGGTTTGCATCACCAGGAAATCCCGCCCACCATCAATTTGACGGAACCCATTGAAGGCTGCGACTTGGATTACGTGCCGCACACCGCCCGTCCCTTCCCATTGCGCGCGGTCATGAATTTGAACGTCGGTTTCGGCGGCAAAAACGCTGCCCTGATTCTCAAGCAGTATTCCCAAGCCCGGTGAATTCCTTTCAGTATATCCCCTTGACGGCGGCCGGGTTCAACCTGGCGCTGGCCCTGTTTGTCTTTGCGCGCAATCCCCGGCAGACGCTGAATCAGGTGTTTTTGCTCTGGGGCTCCTCGGTGGCCGTGTGGAATCTGGGGGTGTTCATGATGTTCCGCGTGCAGACGCATGCGGATGCGATGTTCTGGGCGAAGTTTCTCCAGATGGGCGTCATTGTGCTGCCCTTCAGCCTGTATCACATCTGCCTCCAGGTTGCGCAGGTTCCCGCCCGCCGGCTGGTGATCTTATTGTACAGCATGATGGGGGTGTTTCTGGTGCTCAACGCGGCCGGCTACTTTGTGAAGGATGTCCGTAATGTGCCGGAGATGGGCGCTTATTATACCTTGGGCGGCGGCGGTTTCTTCGTTTTTTTCGTCGTCTATATCATTTTCACGGTGTCCATCCTCGGGTTGTTGTACCGCAAGCAAGCGGCCGCGCCGTTGCTGTATCGCCAGCGGCTGCGCTCGCTGCTGCTCGCGATTGGCATCATCATCGCCTTCGGCGTCAATGACATTCTGCCCATTCTGGGGATGTTCACCTATCCGTTCACCGATCGCGGCGTCGTGCCGTTGGGCAGCGCGGCCGCGTTGTTTTTCGCGTTGATCGTGGCATACAGTGTGTTGCAGTTCCAACTGCTGAATATCCAGTTGACCCTCAGCCGTGTGGCCGCGCAATTGCTGCGCACCGGGTTTCTTTTCTTCACTGGCCTGGTCCTCCTGGTGTTGCTGTACTTTGTGTCGCCCGCCCAGTTCACTCCCTTCGCTTTCATGAGCGCCCTGGCTGTGCTCTTGGCGTCATCCCTCTTGGCCGCGTGGCTGTTCCCGCGTTTGTTTGGCAAGGGCGAGGAAAAACTGGAGCGCTATTTTTTGGGCGATTGGTTTGAATATCAGGAAAAGGTGCGCGGCCTGATTCAAAATCTCCCCTATTACACCGAGCAACAAACCCTGATGACGGATCTGCACCACTTCTTTGTGGATACCATCAAGGTCAAGTCGTACACCATTGTTTTATTGGATGAAGTCAAGCGGGCGTTCACTAGCTTCCAGGCGCATCCCGAGCAACCATCCGTGCCGCTGCCGGAACTCACGGTGGATTCGCCGGTGCTCCATTTCTTCCGCGATACCCAAGCGGATTACCTGGTCTGCAAGCAATACTATGTCATGCCCGGTGAAACCCGCCAACAGGCTGCGGCCCGCAGTCAACTCGAACCGCTGGATGCCGAATTCTGTTTCCCGTTTTTTTCCGGCCAAGAGCCGTTTGGCTTGCTCTTGCTCGGTGAAAAACAATCGGACGACCCTTATACGAAAAATGACGTGCAACTGCTCTCTGATCTGGTGAAACATCTGGGCCTGAGCCTCAACCAAATCCGCCTGAAAAACCAGGTGTTGCGCGCCGAGGAACTTGAACTGCTGGGCATTATGTCCCGTGGCATCGCCCACGACCTCAATAATCTCACCACCCCGGTATGGACCTATTTGCAACTCGCTGGCACGGATACCAACCAGCAGGAACTGAACGAAAATCTGCTGCCCGTGGCCCGGCGCAGCATGGAATCCATTCGTTCCTATATTGAAAAAGCCCGCTTTTTTGCCCGCACCCCCCAACTGCAGCTCACCCGCGTCACTTGGTCGGACTTGATCCATGAAACCATCCAAACCGTGCATGATCGCATCATGGATAAACACCTGACGGTCTCGGTGCAAAACCACGCCGACGGACAGGTGGACGTGGATGAAGTCATGATGCACCGCCTGCTGGGCAATCTGTTGCTGAATGCCATCGAAGCCTCGTTCCTCGGTGGCACCATTGAAATTCGGGTCACCCCTTTGCCCCGGGTGCAGTCCGACCGAAGCTGGTTCCGCCTGACCCTCACGGATCACGGCGAGGGCATTCAGTCCGAAAACCTGAAATTGGTTGGGCGTCCCTATTTCAGCACCAAAAATACCGGCAACAACCAGCGCGGCGCCGGTTTGGGCCTGGCGATCAGCCAAAAAATTGTCGCGCTGCATGGCGGTCATTTCTCCTTGTCGAGCCGCCTCAATCACGGCACCACCATTCAAGTGGATTTGCCGGACCACCCGCCGGTCGAATCCCCAATCCGGCAGCCATGAATGCGTTGCCCATCATCACGCAAGAGAACGGCAGGTTGGAATGGTGAACCGGACCAGTTTACAGAACGTGCGCTGTGCCCTCAATTCCCAGGGCGACGGGGAGGCACAATGGCCCACTGGGCGCGGATGAGCGTACTGACGGACGGAGTGCTCGGCGGTAATTTGTTAAGGTCTGTGAAATTCTGGTCAAACGCCCAGTTGCGCGCAGGTGGATCATAGATATTCGCCTGTCCCCAAGGATGATAGGCGTAACGACTGGCAAACATGACGACCATCGAACCGTTATAGGTGAATGTTTTTTTGCCGGAACTCGGATTCCAACCCTCAAGAAAGCGCGGGAAGTTTTCGGCACCACCGCTATACGTATTATAGTTGGTCGTGGGCACGGTACCGGAAAGAAACGCGGCATTCACCGTGCAATTAGTGGCGATCCGACTCGTCAACGCAGCGGTGCTTAATGAGTCCTTCCACGTGGGAGACAAAATGGTGATGGCATCGGCGATCACTGCCGCCGGCAGCGTGCCCGAAGTATTGGTGGTGCCGCGATCCGCCACCACGGGGGCATTGTAATGCCCTTGGATATACAAGGGAAACGGCGTCACCACCGTCAAGCCGCCTGATGGCAGGCTGGTGCCATTTGTCAAGCGCACGGCTGCCAGATCGGTGTTGGTGTTCAAGCTGACCGACCGGTCATCATCCACATAAAGGGTTCTGACACTGCGTCCCAAATAGGTTGTTAACGCGGAATTGGTCGCCAATCTGCCAATATCCAGATTAACCGGCCTGACCGTTTTACCCTCACGCGCGTCGTAAAACTGGCTTTGCAGGGAAACAAAGGAGGTTAGGTAGTTGGTGGGAATATCTAAGCCGAAGTTATTATACAAGCCGCTGGTGCCGCTGATCAGCACATTGGTTATGCTGGTACTGTTCGTTACGATGGTCGTGTTGGTGGATGTGCATTTCCATACCGAGCCCACCTTATTACTGGTGTAGGTGTAGTTGGTTGCATACGAATAATTGATTTGAATATTGTCGGTAACCCGCAAAATTAAATCGGATTTATTATAATAGCGCTGTTGCCCCATCAGGGACGTCGAGTCCTCCCCAGTGGGGGGCGGATCCAACAAAGCCCGCACGGCCTCCGAGGTATTGTTGGTGCCAATGGGCAAGTTCAGGCTGGTGACCATCCCGTCCCGGTCCGCTTGGTAGCTCACCGAACCAACCGGGGCAGTGCGGCTGTCCCCCGGGGCGCGTTGGAAAAGAATATCACCGACAGCAGTGACATCGCTAAAGAAGGTCAGGGTGCTGTCCGGCTCGACGTACAGCTTTCCGTTGGAATGAACCCGCCCGGTCACATTAAACTGCTGACCGCAACTGATCTCCATATCCATCCCGTAGAAGATGGCAAATTGAAAGAGGGGTATGGTGGCGATCTGTATATCCTGTTGCACCGAGGCCGTCATGTCGAACGGGGCGTTCGTTTCGCGCGCATGGGAGGTAACCCGGTACTTGGCAGCCAGCCCGTACAGGCCGATATACTGCGATTCAAGAGCGGCATATTTCCACGTGGCGGTATTGCTGACGGAATTACACCCGCGCGTGCCAACATCATCGCCAAACGTGTAGTTGCTCCAGAGCTGTTTTTCAGCGCTCGCAGGAATCAGTAAGCGATACTCCGCCAGATGATTATACACATTCACCGGATCCGCTCCCTTAAAATCATAAGTGATGCGGCCCACCACCTTTTCCGTGGCGGCCTCGGCAGCATAGAGGGTGCGGGTATATTGCACGTTCCGCGCGGTCAACTGCACGCTGGTGGAGCTAACCCGTAAAGCGCCGGTAAGCAGGATGATCGTAACGCTTAAAAAAACGAGCACGATGACCAGCGCATAACCGGTTTTGGCGGGCGTGGTGGTTGAAATGAGCCTCATGATTTATTCATGCATGCGGCGCGTGATCTTGGTGCGGAGTTGGAAAAAATCGTAATAAGCGCCTGGCCGGATTACGGTGATCGGGTACTGGATTTGATAAAACTGCAGGGTCAGACTGACCACACAGTTGTTGCGGCTATTCGTGATGACGTTGCCCTGGCTATCCTCCACTGCGAAGATAACCCGATTGGTGATACATTCCGCAATGAGTTCTGGTTGCGTGCTGCTTGAGGGCAACTTGAACAACCGTGAAGTGTTGGTATTCAGGTAGTACCGGGTATAATTCGATTTGAGCACATCGAAATAGACTTGGATGGCTCCTCCCTCCTGACGGCCATCCGGGGGCTTTTCCGTGAACGTGGTCGAATCCCCATCTCCAACCTGGATGCTTTTCGCGACCCGCACGTCCGCAACCAGATCATTTAATGTCCGCCGTGACATTTCCGCCGCCGTAATTTTGGCCTTTACCAGCTCATAAAGTTTCAGCCCCATGATATGCCCGTAGGTGATGCCAATCATGATCATGGAGAGCAACCCTAAGGTGACCAGCAGCTCAACCAAGGTGAAAGCCCTGAGCGCGGGGTGCCGGTGTGCCGATTTGTTCAAGGCGGCGTTCATTGGTTGTCCGGGCTGCGATAAGTGACGACGGTGTTGGTGAACAGGCGTTGCGTGCTGGTGAAACGCCAGACGCAATCCACTTGAATGCAACGTAATGGCGGGTTACTGGCGATGGTTGAAATGGTCGTAAAGTTGGTGGCATAAACGATATTGGTGCCGCTTTGGGGTATGTCGAGAATGTCCACTTTCATCGGGTATTTTGCCGCCGTCAGTTCATCACCCGGCGGGCTGGAAGCGGGGTCCCACTTGGCCGCCCTGGTCTGCTCCATGCGCTGTTGCGCCAAGGATTGCGCCGCGATGCAGTAACAGCTCCATTCGGCACGCTTGGTGACAATGGCATACCCGTTCACAATGGCCAAGACCAACATGACTGAGATGGATAAGGCCACCATGAGTTCGACCAACGTGAAACCACGTATGGAGCAACTGGTTGAAGTCGCACCATCAATTACATATTTGGAAAAACGGAGACGAATGCCTCGATTAAATCCACAGTCGTTGTCTGGTTTTGTGCGTGTTAGTTTCATGCACTTGTTATTATTAGACGGTCCACACTGCCAATCGTCAAGCATGTATAGTGCCAGACAGCTCCATAATCTTGAATTTTTCCAGGGACATTGAATATGGTCACCCTGTAACGTTACAGAGAAATCTAACCGCCACCGCGAGCTTACACCACATGGCCCCCCTTGGTCCTATTTTAGCCGTGTCGCTGTCTCAAATCGGGACAAGGATCGAATTAGATGTCCTGTTTAGTTTATGCAACGTTCTGGGTTCGCATTTTACTAGTTTTCGGTGGACAATTGGCGAAATTAGCTTAGAACTAGGCCCTCATTTTGCCGGAAGGTGAAAGACGATTGCTAATTGACACAATGAACGGCGACCAACAACCAATTGACCCGATGGGCAAGCCAGCGGCTCCTGCCCCAGAAACCATCATGGCCACACCTCCTCAAAGCGCGCCGGACACATTCAAACCCAAACTGGCCAAACCAACACCTCCAGCAGCAGCAGCGGTTGCCTCAAACAGCCCGGTGCCGCCCATGTTCCGCTGGATTGATTGGATGACTTTTGCCGTCACGGCGATCATCGTATTTACCGGGTACATGTTAAGCCGCGCCCCGAATGTGACACTGGAAGACTCCGGCGAACTGGCAGTGGGTTCCTTCTATGCCGGGGTGCCGCACCCGCCCGGATACCCATTCTGGAGCATTCTCACCTGGCTGTTCACGGAACTCATCCCTTTCAAAAACGTCGCCTGGCGGGTCTCGATGGAATCCACCCTCGCGGGGGTGTTCCTGTGCGCCCTGATCGCGATGATGATTTCGCGGGGGAGCAGCATGTTGATTGAGAGTATTGAAGAATTCAAAGACATCCCTAAAAAATGGGAGAACCCGATCTGCCTGTGTGCGGGCTATGTCGGAGGTCTGTTGATGGCTTTTAACGGATTCATGTGGAGCCAGTGCGTCATTGTGGAGGTGTATTCCCTGGCGGTGTTTTCATTTATACTCATGTCGGTTTTCCTGATGCGCT
Source organism: Verrucomicrobiota bacterium (assembly GCA_037139415.1). Taxonomy (NCBI): domain Bacteria; kingdom Pseudomonadati; phylum Verrucomicrobiota; species Verrucomicrobiota bacterium. The sequence continues at coordinate 16,156 of JBAXGN010000055.1, forward strand.
GGATGTACGCGCCGCATCAGAACCGTTACCTGTACCTGGCGCTGTTCATGTTTGGCCTGTGCTTTACCAATCACCAAAGCCTGCTCATGGCCGCCGTGGGTGTGCAAGTGGCGATTATCGCCTCGAATCCAAGGGTGGGACGCGACATGCTTTTCTTCAACAGCATCATCTTCATCATTGCGCAGATCATGCGGGCAACCGGGCATCTGAAGCAGTTGGAAAACGCGCCGGGCTCGATCAATATGATTTACGTTCTGTTTAACATCATCGGCGTCGGTTCGATGGTGGGACTTGGTTTCCTGAGCTATAAGACGAAAAAGTTGCTGACCGAGTTTAAAACGGTTTTTTATGGCGGCCTGGCCTATGTGGGCGGCGTTTCCTTTTACCTGTTCATGCCGCTGTCCTCCATGTCCAACCCGCCCATGAACTGGGGCTACGCCCGTACCGTCGAGGGGTTCATTCACGCATTCACCCGCGGCCAGTATGAAAAGTTCAATCCTAGCAATCTGCTCAACGATCCCGCACGGTTTGTGCGGCAGATGTGGGAATACTTTGGCGGCATGGTAAGCGAGTTTAGCTTGGTGTATCTAACGCTGGCGGTCATACCCTTTGTCTTCCTCATTCTCCACGTGTTGCGCGAAGGGGGCATGAAACATCTGTTACGGATCGCATACACCACCGTTGGCATGTTGGCGGCCTTCTGCCTGGTACTCATCACGGCCGGGAAACTGGTGAATTTGAGTTACCTGTTCTGGATCGTTTTCTTCATTTTGGCGTGCGTGAACCTCGTGTTCCTCATGATGATGGTGTATGACCACATGCAGAAGATTGAACGTGCCTGGCTGGTCGGGCTATCCGGGGTGTATTTCTGCCTTTCAGTATTGCTGCTCATCATGCTCAATCCCGCGCCGGATCGTCAAAGCCAGGAGTTGAACCGCGTTTTCCTGACTTCGTCACACGCGCAGGTGGCCATGTTCATCGGCTACGGTCTGGCGCTCGCGGCCACCGCGTTACTGATGCAGCCGGCACGGTTCCGAAAACTGGCCCTGACGGTGACGGTCGTAGCCGCCGGCGTGGCGCTGTATTCCATGGCGTGCGTCTTTGCCAACGTGGACGAACCCGGCGATGTGGATAGCTGGATTTCCTCCATCATGCCCGAGGCCAGCAAAAGTCCGATCAAACGGTTCACCGCCTTGTACGGCGTGGGCGTCGCCGTGCTGGCCATGCTCGCCGTATTCATCACCCGTGCCCGAGTCACGGTGGGGTTGCTGCTGGGCGTTTACCTGCTGATGCCGTTGCGATCTGTAGTGGCCCACTGGGCAGACAATGAACAGTTTGGCCACATGTTTGGCTATTGGTTCGGACACGATATGTTCACCCCGCCATTCAAAGGCAAAGACAACCAGCCCTTGTACCCCGAAATGACGCGGGATGCAGTGCTCTTTGGCGGCACGGACCCGGGCCGTTTTTGCCCCACCTACATGATCTTCTGCGAAAGCTTCATCAAAGCGTCGCAACGGCAATCCTGCGACCCGAATTTTGACCGGCGCGACGTGTATCTGATCACCCAGAATGCGCTGGCGGATGGCACCTATTTGAATTACATCCGCGCCCACTATAACCGCAGCGCTCAGATTGATCCGCCCTTCTTCCAAGAAGTGGTTCGCGTTGGTGACCAGCCGCTTCAGAGCAATCTTTTGTCCCGCATGGTCGCACCACTGGACACCTTATTCCTCGGCTTGGGGGACCGCATCGAAAAGCGGCGGCGGGCCGGCAGCTCGTTCTTCCAGGATGGCGATTTCACCGACTTGGCTGGCTTTGCCCGCAAATTGAATGACCGGGAGGCTTCGCCGTTCGCCAACTTCATCAAACAGAAACTGAGTCCGGCAACCGTTCAAAAGCTTGGCACGCCAGATAAGGCATTGGCACACACCCTGGCCGAGGATCTCAATGGGCTGCTTGAAAGCGGTTTGCTCTATGAATCCAATCGTTTTGCGGGAATCAACCTCACTCCTCGCACGCAAAAGTTCCTGGCCCAGAATCCGCAGAGCCACACCCGCATACGCCTGAACCGGCTGTTGCTTGAAGAGGCGTTCCCGAAAGAGATTGCCAAGAGCCTTGGCGGTGTTTATCCCGACCGCGAAATCATCACCCCCAGCCCGATGGATTCACAACGGTGCTTTCAGGAGTATCTTGACGACGTGCAGAAACGCTTGCAGAAGAACCAACTGCATCCGGGGGAAGACGTGCGCGTGGATGGCGGGCGCGTGCAGGTCTCAGGCCAAGTGGCGGTCATGGCCATCAATGGCCTGCTCACCAAGGTTATCTTTGACCAGAATCCGAATCATGAATTCTTCGTCGAGGAAAGTTTCCCGCTGGAGTGGATGTATCCCTACCTCACGCCGTTCGGGATCATTATGAAGATTAACCGACGCCCGCTGTCGGAATTGCCGCAGGAGGTTATTGATCGTGATCATGAATTCTGGAGCCAGTATTCCGAGCGCACGGTGGGTAACTGGATTACGTATGATACGCCGGTGTCGAATATCTGCCATTTTGCCGAGAAGGTGTATTTGCACCGCGACTATTCGGGATTCACGGGCGATCCCAAGTTCATCCGTGATGATGACGCCCAGAAGGCGTTTTCAAAACTGCGCAGTTCGATTGCTGGAATTTATAACTGGCGCGTCATGAATGCGCATTCCCAATCGGAACGGGATCGCATGCTCAAGGAGGCGGAGTTCGCCTTCAAACAAGCGCTGGCCTATTGCCCCTACAGCCCGGAAGCCGTCTTCCGCTATGTCAATCTGCTCCTGGGGCTCAACCAGGCCAACCGCATTGATGATGCCATACTGATAGCCAAGACCTTCAAGCGCCTGGATCCTGGTAACGGACAGGTCACCGATCTGATTGGTAAACTGACTGATATTCGGAAAAACATCGCGCAAACTTCGGAAATGCAGGGGAAGCTTGGGCTGTTAGAAGCCAACTTCCGCGCGGACGGCAATGTGTCCAACGCCTTTGCGCTCGCCAATGTCTATATGGCGACCCAAAAAACGAATCAGGCCGTGGCCGTGCTGGGCCAGGCACTCGTCCATCCCAGCCTGGATTACAACGGGTGTGTGTCCCTCGCGAATGCCTTCGTCACGCTGAATAACGTCGGGATGCTGGAACAGGCCCTACTGCGCCTGGTCAAGCTGTCCTCCACAAACCCGGAGTCATGGTACGACCTTGCGGGCGTGCAAGCCATCATCATGAAAAACAAGGAAGCCCTCGAGTCGCTCGAAAAAGCGCTGGATTTGAGCAATGCCCGTTTGAAAGAGGACAACAAAAGCCGTAACCTCTACAACGAAATGCTTAAAGACCCGCGCTTTAACAATCTGCGCGGACTGCCTGAATTCGCCAAGTTGCTGGATCGCAAACCATAGCGTATGTGCCCCTCTCGAAAGGGGTGGTACATAATGCCTCTTGAATTATTGAAGTAGTCAGGCTTTTTCTCCCTCCCCACGGGCGAATTACGGCACGATCCGCGCATCAGTAAAAGATTTTGCATTTTTATTGCTTTTTATAATACCTTTTCCATTGACTTGGCAGCCTCCTGCGACTAGATTACCTTTGCAGAGCATTCGAGGCTTTACCTCGGTTCCTCCCGACCCAGTGATGACCGTGCATTGTTGTCACTGGGTTTTTTGTTTGCAACAGGGTCTGCCCAAATGAGCTATGTCTTTTTTGGTTGACCGGATACTGATTCGGATTCAACCGTCTCTGCTGCCTTCCCAGTCATGCCCAGGGTCCAGCCATGGCGGCACATCAGGTTGAGCAGGGCTGGCAGGAAGGTAACCCCGGCAATCATGCAGGTGGCCACCCCAATGGACATGACAAAGCCCAGGCTGGAGATGCCTTGGTGTTTGCCCAAAACCAGGCTTCCAAAGCCTGCGATGGTGGTCAACCCGGAAACCAATACCGCCTTGCCGGTGCTCCGGGCAAAGATGCTGGGTTGCCGCTCTTCCGCGAACCGGTTCAACACATGAATGCCATTGGTAACCCCAATCCCGATCACCAGCGGCAGGGTCATGATGTTGGCCGGGTTGAACATGATGCCGCGCAAGCCCATGGTGCCCCCCATCCAGACCGCGCCGATGAGCACGGGTAATAACACCAACACCACACTGGCAAGGTTGCGAAAGTGAATGAAGGCCAGGAGGATGATGGCCACCAGCGAGTATTTGGCGGCTTCGATATAACTATCCTTCAACAGCGTGGTGTATTCGAGCAATTGGACCGGCGTGCCGGTGACCGTTGGGTCCACAGTGCGCAATTCGGTGACGAACCGTTTCTGCGGTTCGCGCTCCCAGACATCGTCTTTGGGATACACTTGCAGCAGGAACTTGCCGGAGCGACCCACGAACCGGTTGCGCAACGCGGGTGGCAGGTCGGCCACTTGCAACTTTTCACGGTTGTCCTGATGTTGCAAGGCCGCGAACATATCGCGCACATCCACAAAAAACGCGTGCTGGTAGGCGGCCAGCTTCTCTGCGGATACGCGCTCGTCTTTCAGCATGGCTTTGCGGAACTCCTGGATGGCATCGCGCAAGGAAGAGCACTGCTGGGCAAGCTTCGGCTCCGTGGTTTTAATATCATCCACCGTCAGCCCCAGATACCCTCGCAACGACCACAATACCCCGCTTAACTCCGCCACATTGACGGGCTCGGTATCCGCCGGCGCAAAATGAATGGTGCTGACAACCTGTTTGATCTCGCCAATCAGTTCCAGTTTATGGGTCTGATCGCCGCGCAGGAACGGTGTCAGGGACTCCACACTGCCGACCGTGGGCAGTTTTTTGTATTGTTCCTCCCAGCGCGCGGCTTGGTCCAAGTCGCTCACGACGCTGGCGCAAAACAGTACGGATTTGCCGGCGGAACTGATCAGTTTCTTCTCGTATTCCACGGCTGGCAGGCCGTCACTCTGCATGTGCAGGAGGTTGTAATCAAAGCCCACCTTTTTGAATTGCAGCACGGCAAAGGCACTGATGGCCACCGTGAGGCCCAGCACGGTCCATGGACGGGAGAGCCAAATCTGCTCAATCCGCGCCCGGCGTTCATCCTCATGCGCCTGGTGATCCATCACGTTTTGCCGGCCGCGCAACAGCAGGGCGGGCAGCATGGTCATCATGGGTATCAGGCTGACCAGCAGACCGCCGCCGCAGATGACCCCCATTTCCTGGATGCCCCTGAAATCAGTGAGCCCCATCGCCAGAAACGCGAATGCCGTGGTGAAACATCCGGTAAAAATTCCCTGTCCCGTATAGGTCATCGCCAGGCGCAAGGCGATTTGCTCCGGGCGGCCTTTGCGCAACTCCTCTTCGTACCGGCTGATGAGATGCACGCCAAAATCAATCGCCAGACCGATCAGGATGGGCACAAACGTGATGGTTAAAATATTCAAATGCCCAACCGTCGTCGTCGTGAACGCCATCGTATATCCAATACCCACCACCAGGCAGGCCGTCGCCTTCAAAGGGCGTCCGGTCTGGTTATAGCCAAAGATGAAAATCAACACGCAGATGATCAGCGAGACAATGGTCGCCACCGTGGTATCCGTTTGGGACTGCGCCATTTCATCTACTTCCAGCACCTTTTCCCCCGTCATGCCGACATTTAGTCCGGGGACCTCGTATTGCACCTGCCGCACCAATTCGCGCAGCCGGTACACGGCGTCTTCGCTGACTCCCTGCGAACGCGGGCGGGCGGTGACCAGGTAGAAGCGGCCCTCGGCAAAGGTGATATACATCTGCTGCTCGGCCTCCTGGCCGCCAAACATCGCGTTGATGCCGGGCGACACTGGGCGGCCCGGACGCTCCAAGGCATCGGTGGCCTGCGAGATAATGCGTTCGAGCGCTGGCAGCGCCTTCACCATGCTCTCGTTCTCCGCGTTGGCTTCCCGCTTGGCGGTGCGGAACTGCGTGTTCACCATGCTGAACAGCGACGTGAAATTCGTGGCACGCGTGAATTGCTGGAGGAAAGGCCGGTAATTGCCAAGCATGGTTTTCAGCCCTTGCAAATCGTCGTCCGGCACGAACAGCAGCGCCTTGTTGCCCATCATCTTCAGGTCGCCTTTGTAGAAGACATCCGTAAAGAGATTCGTTTCCCGTTCCAATTTGCTCCCTAACCGCTCGACAAACTGCCGGTTCTTATCCGGGCTTTCACTCTCGATGACCACCACCAGATCGTCTTCCGCCGGGAACTCCTTCTTGAAGTTCAGGAAATTCTGGTGATACGTCTTGTTCGCGCCCACTAGGCTATCGCGGTCCGTCTGAAACTCCAGGCGCTTGACCGTATAGACGACGCATACCACGAACAGCGCAAGCTGCGGGTAAATAAACCAGTTCGGACGCCGGAACACCGCATCCGAAAGCCGCGTCAACACCCTGATGGCCCAGGTTTCTTGTGATTGGCTCATGCGGGTAAAGCGCGACATTTGAGCAGCACCATGCGCCAGCGGGGATTCATTGAAGCGTCCCCGCCGCCAATCTTCGCCCATTTACCATGACCAGCCATAGGGGCGATACAATGCAACGAACCCACCCCGCAAAGCAACCCTCAAAAATGTGTGGCGAAACCGGATGTCAATACCGACCCGCTGCTTAGGTTGGTGCGAAAGCCCCCTAGCGGGAGAAGGTGCCCGCCGGGCGGTTGAGGGGGAGGTTTTTGGCCAAAAAGGGTGGTTTGGCCGGCTGAAGCCCATGGGCGTCAACTTAAGGAGCGTGGACCTCCGGCCCGCGTGGCTTGGACTGCTTTAGCCGCACGTACTGCGGAGTGGATCACCGAAGCTGCTCCCGCGCCCCCAGCGAGGCGGAGACCCGCGCTCCATACGGTGCTCAGGCTCGGTGGTTCGCGCCGCCATGCTTACCGTTACCGCGCCAAATGAAACGCCGAGGTTGACGCGAAAGGGGTGAAGGGGGACGGAACGGCATGACCCTCCCGGTCGTAACGATTGCGTGGCGGAACGTCGTAGGGGCAGGGGAGCCGGGCGTGCTTTACGGGCGTGCGGCTTTCCCGGTATCCGTGATTCGCTGGATGGCTAGCCCGAGGAGCTTTTTGCGGAAGGTTTCCTGGTTCGGGCGCGTCAGCAGTTGCTGCAAGGCCGGTAGCGCGGCGGCGGCATTGGTCCCGAATTGGCTGAGGGCGGTTGCCGCCAGGTCATTCACATACGGGTCCGGGTCCGCCAAGGCCTTGATCAGCGCGGGGATGGTCTGGTCCGGCAGGCTTTTGATCTGGCCCAGCGCATAGGCGGCCTGGACGCGCACGTTGGTGCTTTGGTTGCTGAGCAGCGCGATCAAGGTGGGCACGGCAAACGCCGCTTTCTCCTGGTAAAAGCCAATGCGCAGGGCCACGCTGACTTGCAGCTCGCCATTGGTATGGTTCAACGCCTGGAGCAGCGCCGGGTGCGCCGCCGGCCCGATGCCCGCCAGCGCAATGGTGGCCACCGAGGTGTAATTGGACTCCTGCAACAGCGCCACCAATTGCGGGACTGCTGGCGCGGCGATGGGCCCGAGCATCGCGAAGGCCGCCAACGCCTGATCGCAGCGTTCCAACAGGTCTGCATCGGTGGGGTTTTTAACGGGGTCAGGCCTGGCAAACGCGTTTCCGGGAGCGGAGTTGGCTTCCGGGCGTTTCATCCGCAGCCGCTCCAGCAAGAGCGGCAGGGAATTGGTGCCCATGGCCCGCAAGGCCGCCGCCGCCGCGTGGTTGGTGGCGGTTAATTCCCCGTGGGCGTCGAATACCGTCGTGCTATCCAATTTCCCCAGCCACTCATTTAACGAAGTTCCCTGATACGTGGGTTCGGTGGGTCGAAGGAACACGTAAAGGAGCGCTGCAATAACTGCGAGCAGCGCCGCCAGCGCCAGCCACCATTTCATCGTAAATTTCATGGATGCCTCAGTCGGACGCGCCGCAATTCAATCAGGGTTAGGTTGGATTGGCGGCGGCGGGAATCTTCACGGTGAACTGCTCGCCGCGTTTCAGGGATAGGGCAAACGAGGCCATGAGTTCCGGGATTTTCTCGAGGTCCTTCAGGCTGACAATTTCCACGGGGGAATGCATGTACCGGTTCGGCAGGCTGATGAGGGCGCTGGGGATGCCGCCCCGGGTCCAGAAGATGACGTCGGTATCCGTGCCGCTGGTGGCGGACATGGCCTCGTGTTGGAGGGGGATGGCTTTGTCTTTCGCCACTTTTTCCAGGCGGTCCACGACGGCGGAATGGTTGCAGCCGCCATGCGTCAGCGCCGGGCCGGCGCCGACCTTGATATCGCCATGTTGGATTTTGCTCACGGTGGGATAGTCGGTGGCATGGGTGACATCCACCACCAGCGCGACATCCGGCTTGAGGGAATAGGCAATCTGCCGCGCGCCCAATAAGCCGACTTCCTCCATGATGTTGGAGACGACGTTGACTTCGCACTTAAGTTCCTTGCGGTGGGCGTGCAGGAGGCGCAAGGTTTCCGCCACGGCAAAGGTGCCGATCCGGTTATCAAAGGCGCGCGCCACCGCCAGGTCGCCGCGCAGGATGTCAAATTCATCCACGAGGGTGATGGGATCGCCAATGCGCACGAGTTCCTGGGCCGCCTTGCGGGTGCTGACGCCGATGTCAATGAAGAGATCCTCGATCTTCGGCACCTTGCGCTCGCCCTCTTGCTTGGTTAAATGCGGGGCGACATTGCCCACCACGCCTTTGACGGGCCCCTGGCGGGTGTGAATGGTGATCCGCTGCGCTTTGGTGATGGCCGGGTCCACCCCGCCCAACCGCCGCACGTAGAGGAACCCCTGCTCATCAATGTAGTTGACGACCAGGGCGATTTCATCGGCGTGCGCCGCCAGCATGAGGCGCGGTGATCCGCCTTTGTTCAGCACGGCCACACAGTTGCCATAGGCGTCATGATAGGTCTCCTCGGCATAGCGGGAGACGTAATCCAACCAGACCCGCTGGCCGCGGGTTTCATGGCCGGAGGGGCTGGGGGTGTTGACCAGCGTTTTTAGGAATTCCAATGATTCAGTGCGCATCATTGCCAAGCTAGTGCAACAAATGGCGGAAAAGTACAAGGTTTTTTGACAAGAACCGGCGGCGCGCCCCCGTAAAATTTTGAGCAAACCAGTTGAATCCGGCTTCCCAAACGTGTATATCACAGGAAGTTAATTTGATTTTGACACATGAACTTAAGCGACGCGCAAAAGCAGCAGGTAAAAGCCTGGTTGGCCGACGGCCTGAAACTTTCCGAAATTCAAGGCCGGATTGACACTGATTTCGGCATCCGCATGACATATATGGACGTGCGTTTCCTGGTGGATGATCTGAAGGCGATGCCGAAGGATCCCGAGCCGCCCGCCCCCAAGGCGCCTTCGTTGCTCGATCCTGCCAAGCCCGCCCCCACTCCCCCGGAAGCCCCGCTGGTGGAAGACCCCCTGGATGCTGCGGAAGAGCCGGAAATGATCCCGCCCGCCGCGCCCGGCGCCACCAGCGTTTCCGTCAGCGTGGATGCGATCCCCACCCCCGGCACCGGCCTCAGCGGCAAAGTCACTTTCAGCGACGGTCAATCTGGACAATGGTTTGTGAATGACATGGGCCAGCTCGGGCTCAGCATGAAACAGCGCGGCTACCGTCCGTCACCAGCCGATGCGCAAGCCTTCCAGACCGCCTTGCAGAGGGAACTCCGCAAGATGGGGATGATGTAACGCGAGTCTCGTCCTGCGAAAGCCTCTCGGGGATTATTTCCCCCCGCGTAGCCGTCGAGGTAAGGAGACGGACAATTCCGCAATCCGCAATCCGCAATCGGGCTTAATGCCGGTAAAGAAATTCGGCGCTGTTAATCAAGGCCCAGGACACATCCACCAGCACGGCGTGGCCCTTTTCGCTGCTGGACTGCGAGTAGCGGTTGATGATGCCCAACTCTTGCTCGGTCGGGAAGCGCGACAGGATCACCAGGTACAGCCCGGTGATGGTTTCGCGCGGACTCTTGGAAGAGCGGATCAGGTATTGCAGGGTCTTGCCCTCTTCAATCTTGTTCAGAATATGGCTTGAATTAAGCAGGTGGAGACGCTGCGCGGCGGTGCTGCGGTTGTTGCGCTCCAATTCCATCCCGGTGTCGCGCGAGGGGCGCCCGTACATTTCCAGGAAGGAACTGGTGATGCTCCCGTCTGGCAGCGCAATTGAACGCAGGTTTTCCGGGATGAAAGTGAACGGCTCGGGAATCGAGCTGGAATATTTCTCCGTCGTGCCGGTGATCAGGCACAGAGCGTCAATCAACACCTCGGCATCCAGCCGGCGCAGGATGTAATGCGAAAAATTGGCATCGGCCAGGGTATTGGTGGTCGTGGCGGCGGAGGAGAGCTGATACGTCTTGGAGTTCAGAATCACGCGAAAGAGCTGTTTGAGATCGTACTTGCTCGCAATCAGATCCCGTTCCAGATACGCGAGCAATTCCGGATTGCTGGGCGGATTATCCGTCCGCATGTCATCCGGCTCATGCACGATGCCCCGGCCCAGAAGCCAGGACCATGCCCGATTGGCGATGGCACTGGTGAACCACGGATTCTTGGGATTCACCAGCCAGTCAGCGAAGAGTTCGCGCGGATCACGATCCGGCGCGAACCGCACCGGCTTGCCATCCGGAAGTGTTCCCGCCATCAGCCCATTCGTACTGCCCGGATTGTAATAAATAATCTCCTCCTTCCATTCCGCGGTGGATTTGTAACCAAGCTGGCTGAAAAAGGCCGCCAGGCCCGCCAACCGTTCTTTGGGCCACTGATCGGCGCGCGTACCCATGAACGTCAGCGCCACTGTTTCCGCAATGCCCGTGGGTTCCTTGTTTTGCATTGCGCGATAAAAGTTGACCTGTCCCACCCGGAAATTACTGCCACTGGCGGTGAGCATCTCGCGGGCAAACCGGTCGTAAGGCATGTTGTCCTTGATGCTGGTGCGGATCCAACGGTGATAGGACTGGGCGGCGTTGGGCCACAGATTGATCGGAAACTCCGCCTTCACCCGCAGCAGGTCGCTCCATTTCATCGCCCAATAATCGGCATATTCATCGCGTTCCAACAGGCGATCAATCAAGGCCTGCCGCTTGTTCGGATCCTTGCTTAAGATAAACTCTTTGGCTTCCAGTGCGGTCGGCAGCGTGCCGATCACATCCAGGAATACCCGGCGCACAAATACACTATCCGAGCAAACGCTGGCAGGCTTGATGCCCAACTTGTCCAGCTTGGCGAACACCAGTTTATCCACCTGATTCTGCGCTCCCGCTGCGGACGGACTCTCAGCCGGAGTCGCCGCCGCCCCCGGCGCAGCCAATCCACTCAAAGCCAGCATCAACCCAACCGTCAATAATAACCAAATCTTCATGATGTAATCCACTTCAGCCCAGCACGCCAGCAACGACTGGCCTGCGAGCTATTCTCTAGCAGAGTGGACGCTCAGCAGAACTTAAAGGTTACATGGACACTCGATACCGTCGTAAACAAACAGATTATCCACAGCCCCAGGGCAAGGCCGATGTGGAGGCGTTCGTCGCCTGCACCGGGGCGGAGTGTGCCCCGTTGGCCGAAGCGATTCGTACTGCCTTTGTGCCGGTAAAGCACGAAATTAAAATTAATCCGGTGCCGTGAAATGAATCGGCATGGCCTGCTGGCTACGGGGATTTTGCTACCCAAGTGGCTGGAGGATTTCCGCAAGGTCTTTGAGTACAAAAATGGCGAAGGATCACTTTCTTGCTGTTGCAATTTTGAAAAAGGCGTACAGTGGGGGCGCTGATTGACATGAAGAATACGTTTAAATTTGATTCGGTGGAAGCTGCTGCGGCGGATTTGCACCTGGGCCGGATGGTGATTGTGGTGGATGATGAGGATCGCGAGAATGAAGGCGATCTGGTCATGGCCGGCGAAAAGGTCACGCCCGCCGCCATTAATTTCATGGCGAAATTCGGGCGGGGCCTGATCTGTGTGCCGACCACCTCGGAGCGCTTGAAGCAGTTGGGCATCGAGCAGATGGTGATCCAGAACCGGGATACCTTTAAGACGGATTTCCAGGTGAGTGTGGATGCCGCGCATGGCGTCACTACTGGCATTAGCGCGGGGGACCGCGCCAAAACCATCCAGGTGATGGCTGATCCCACGGCGATGCCGCACGATTTGGTGCAGCCCGGTCACGTGTTTCCCTTGCGGGCAAAGCCGGGCGGGGTGTTGCAGCGCGCCGGGCACACGGAGGCGGCAGTGGACCTTGCCACGCTGGCCGGGTGTCGGCCCATTGGCGTCATTTGCGAAATCATGAGCGACGATGGCACCATGGCGCGCCTGCCGGAGTTGCGCAAGTTTGCCAAGCGGCACAAGCTCAAGCTGTGCTCCATCCAGAATTTGATTGAACATCGGCGCCGCCGTGAAAAGCTCGTGGAACGGGAGCAGGTGGTGAAGATGCCCACCGAGTTTGGCGACTTTGATTTGTACCTGTACCGGGCCTTTACGGATGGCCAGCATCACGTGGCCTTGGTCAAAGGGGACGTGGCCGGCAAGCAGAACGTGCTCGTGCGGGTGCATAGTGAATGCCTCACGGGTGATGTGTTTGGCTCGCGCCGGTGCGATTGCGGGCCGCAGTTGCATCAGGCCATGCGCCAGGTCAGCGAGGCCGGCCTGGGCATCATCGTGTATATGCGGCAGGAGGGCAGGGGAATCGGCCTGGGACCCAAAATCGAGGCGTACAAATTGCAGGAGCAAGGCTATGATACGGTGGAGGCCAACTTGAAGCTGGGCTTTGCCATGGACCTGCGCGAGTACGGCATTGGCGCTCAGATTCTCTGCGACCTTGGGATCAAGACCATCCGGCTCTTGACGAATAACCCGAAGAAGGTCGTTGGGTTGGAAGGGTATGGCCTGGAAATCGTGGACACGGTGCCTATCCGGGTAAAATCAAATCCGCATAATGAACGGTATTTGAAAGCGAAAAAGGACAAGATGGGCCATTGGCTCTAAAATTTATGTTGCGCAAAGTCATCACCAGGAAAGTTAAATCCGCCGGCGGGCGGTTTGCCATTGTGGCTTCCGAGTACAACGCGAAATATGTGGACTCCATGTTAAATGGGGCGCAAACCTTTCTCACCCAGGCGGGGGCGGCGGAGGTGCGGGTGTTGCGGGTGCCCGGCGCATTTGAAGTGCCGGCCGTGGCGGCCAAACTGGCCCGCCAGCAACGCCCCGGCTGGGATGGCATCGTATGCTTGGGAGTGATCTTGCGCGGCGAGACCACCCATGCGCAGCACATCGGGGATACCGTCAGTCGCTTGCTGGGGCAGATCGCCGTGGATACCGGGGTGCCGGTGATTCATGAAGTGCTGTTGCTCGAAAATACCGCGCAGGCGGATAAACGTTGCCTGGACCCCGAGCATAATCGCGGCGCGGAAGCCGCCCAGACGGCCCTGGCCATGGCCAAGGTGATGAGGGAAATCAAGTGAAGCGCGCGGCGGAAACCCGTCTCGCCAACAATCCTGGCGAGGAATGTCCAAACGTTATGAGTGCGCGGGCAGAATTGCTGAAAAATGTTTCGCGGGTGGTGATCAAGCTAGGAACCGGGGTTCTGACGGATAGCTCCAAACAGCCCGATTTGGCGCAGATGGAGCAATTGGTGAAGCAAATGGCCACCCTGCGGTTGGCGGGCAAAGAAGTCGTCGTGGTCACCTCCGGCGCGGTGGGCGCGGGCATGGGGGCGCTGGGTTTTGACAAGCGTCCGTCCGAGTTGCCCGAGTTGCAGGCGTGCGCCGCCGTGGGGCAATCCCGGCTCATGGCCATCTACGAAAAACTGTTTGCCAAACACGGGCTGGCGGTGGCCCAGGTGTTGCTGACCCATGATGACCTGGAGGATCGCGATCGCCATCTCAACGCCCGCAACGCGCTCGTCGCCCTGTTGGAGACGGGCAAGGTGGTGCCGATCATCAACGAAAACGATGTGGTGTCCGTCACCGAACTCAAGTTTGGCGACAACGACAAGCTCTCCGCGCTGGTCGCGTCCTTGTTGCCGGCGGATTTACTGATCATTCTTACCACGGTGGATGGCGTGATCGAGAACTTCGGCAAGTCCAACCAACGCGTGCTCTCCACCATCGAGAGCATTGACACCACCGTTGAGAAAATGGCGGGCGGCACCGATAGCACCACTGCCGTGGGCGGCATGAAGACCAAAGTGGCGGCGGCCCGCATTGCCATTCGTTCCGGCATTCCGCTGGTGATCGCGTCCGGCCGCAAGCGCACCATCCTGCACGCCATTTTAAACGGCCAGGACGAAGGCACCATCTTTGTTCCCAAACCGGCGCGCCTGGCCGGGCGCAAACGGTGGATTGCCTTCTTCCATCATCCCAAGGGCGCCCTGTTCGTGGACGATGGCGCGCGCAACAGCTTGCGCGATAGCGGGCGCAGCCTGCTGCCCGCCGGCATCACCCGGTGCGAGGGGGAATTCAGCGCCGGCGACGTGGTGCGGATTTGCGATGAGGACGGCACCGAGTTCGCGCGCGGGCGGTGCCGCTTTGCCGCCGGGGAAGTCCGCAGCCACACCCTCTCCCGCGTGGAAGTCGTTCACCGGGATGACATGGTGGTGCTGTGATTGGGAAGGATGCCATGAAAAAGAAACTGTCCATTCAGGAATTGCTCGAAGTCATGGCGCGGCTGCGCGCCCCCAACGGCTGCCCGTGGGATCGCGAGCAGGACCACCACACCCTGCGCTACCACGCCGTCGAAGAAGTGTACGAACTGATGGATGCCATCGAGGCGGAGGATGACCACGAAATGGCGGAGGAACTGGGCGACCTGCTGCTGCAAGTGGTCTTTCACTGCCAGCTTGCCAAGGAACGCGGCGCGTTTGATTTCGACGCCGTCTGCCGCCGGATTGTGGATAAATTGATCCGGCGCCATCCCCATGTCTTCGGCGACGTCAAGGTGAAGGACGTCGCGGCGGTGTGGGCCAACTGGGAAAAAATCAAGCGCGCCGAAAAGCAGGGCACGCGCCACGAGCGCAGCTCCGCGCTGGACGGCATCCCGCGGCATTTGCCGGCGCTGATGCACGCCGAGAAACTCGTCAAAAAAGCCCGCAAAGCCAAACTGTTGGAAGCGGAACCAGGCGGCCAGCCATCCAAGGCGAAGCTGGGGCAAACCCTCTTTGAACTGGCGCACTACGCCCAGGGTAAAGGCTGGTCCGCCGAGGCGTTATTGCGCGGCGAAATCCAAAAACAGGAACGCGCCTATCGTCGTCGCGAACGCAAAGCCGCGCAGACCTGAGGCGGGAAAACGGGGGGGCAATCTTGCTGAGGGTAGTCAAGACGGCTGTTGAAAATCAGTAAGTTGGGCGCAGCGGCAACCAAAGCGGCGTCGCGGCCCCTTCACCCCACCTTGCCGCACGCACTCCAAAATTGGGTGCCCGCAAAATTTGGACTGCGGTGGTAAAATCCGGGGGTGACCGGGCGGATGCCGGCACCGCTTTGGATTTCACCCGCCGAACGTGAGGCTCACAATATCATTTTCCATGCCGACCTCATCATCATTGACCAGCCCGCGCGCCATGTATTCGGGCAAGCCCAGCGGATTGACGCCACCCAGCGGGGAACTGGATTCGCTTAATCCGAAGGAATGACAGCGTGTAGTATTGCTGCAGATGGATCGGCGACATGGGTTTGTTATTCACCGGTGAACAACTTTTTCCGAGGTGTACTTGACTTTGTTTTGGGCAGGGTGACTCTCTCGTTGTTTCGATTTGATATTATGAAAATTTCACGAGCGGGAATGGTAAAAATATGGTTCGTCCTTTGTCTGGCGGGCCTCTCGGCGTCAGCCGGATGGTTCGGCGGCGGGCGGGAGAGCGCGCCCAAGGTGCGATTGTGGTTGAGCACGGAAACGTGGGAGCCCACGTCCACGTTGGAGCTGCGATTTGAAGACCCCGTGGTGGCTGAAGACGCGGTTGGGTCCGTGCCGCGGGTTTCGCCGTTGGTGGTGCAGCCGCCGCTCGCCGGCAAGTTCACGTGGGTGAGTCGTTCCAGCGGTTTGTTCACGCCCACGGAATGTCCGCAGTTGGGGCAGGCGTATCGCTTCCGTTTGCAACCGGGTTTGCGCAACGTGGACGGAACCGCTCTGGACGTGCGGCTCGATGTCACGTTGCGCACGCCGGATTTCGCGCTGCTCGGGCACGCGCCGGAATCGCCGAGTGGCAACATTGCTGTGCTGCCGACGGTCACGCTGCAATTCAATGAAGACGTGAACACGAATCTGGCGCCGCGCTATCTGAGTTTTCATAATCCCAAGGGTGGGCGCGTGCCGGCGGAGGTGCGTTGCGCCGCCTCGCGTTGGGAGGGCTGGTTTGGCGGCGAAACGCGGACGTGGCGCGAAGGCTGGCCCGCCACCAATGTGGTGGCGATGACCGCGATTCGCCGTGGTTATCCAACCGCGCCGCCGCTGCCGATCGGCAATCGGCTGGTGGTATATCCGGCGCGCCCGTTAAGCGTCGGCGAGGCGTGGACGTTGGAAGTGGAGAAGGGATTGCCCACCGTGGATGGCAAACTGCGGCTGGCCAAGTCGGTAAGCGTGATCCTCGGCGACGTGCAGCCGTTTGCGGCCACGGGCGTGAGCGCCCGCAATTTTCTGAACAAGCGCCGGGAGTTGCATCTGGACTTCTCCAAGCCGGTGGCCGGCCATGCCGTCATCAGCAACACGTGCGCCTGGATCGTTATTACGCCGGCGCGCACGAACCTGGAGTATGAGTTGGCGGGCCACCGCATGGTGATCCGCGGTGACTTCGAGTTGGGGACGAATTATGCGGTCACGGTCAAGGCCGGTTTACCTGCGGGCGAGGCGCAGACGTTGGTGAAAGATGTCACGGAGACGGTCGCCTTTGAACCGTTGACGCCGCGCGTGTACCTGCCGGCATTCTCCGGCCATCAACTCAGCGGCGGGCGGCGCGACGTGGAGTTTCTGGCCTTGAACCTGGACCGGGTGACGGTGCGCGCCAAACGCCTGGATCGCCAGACGCTCATTCACGCCCTGCGCGGGTATCAGAGTTATTTCAAGCGGCATGGTTCTGTGTTGAATGATGAGTACGCGGACACGCCTTATCGCGAAGTGGATTTTAACGTCGTGGCGGGCAAGACCATTTATAGCCGTGACATCACGACGGGGGGCGCGTTGGATCACGCGTTGCCGCACAGGTTGTCGTGGGATGAGATTCTGGGAAAACAGAAATTCGGCGCGGTCTTCCTGGACGCCGAAGGCCAGCGGCAGCAGGGGAATTTCCGCGCCGTCGCGGGCGCGCAATGCCTGGTGCAGGTGACGGATCTGGGGTTGCTGTGGAAACACAACGGCCAGGAATTCGCGGTCTGGGCTTTTTCCTATGCCACGGGCCGCCCCGTTTCGGGTGCGACGGTGGAATTAATGACGGAGGAGAATGAATCGCTGGCGCAGGCGGTGACGGACGCGACCGGTTTTGCGCGGCTCC
The DNA here is from genome assembly GCA_037139415.1 of Verrucomicrobiota bacterium. NCBI lineage: Bacteria > Pseudomonadati > Verrucomicrobiota > Verrucomicrobiota bacterium. The sequence goes on from JBAXGN010000055.1 coordinate 33,665, forward strand.
CGGCCAAGGAGGGGCAATGGTTGCTCGCCCAAAACGGTGACGATTTGCACGCCGAACATCTCACGGACAACCAGTTAAATCTACCGCTCTATCGCCTGAACCTTCCGTATGGCTACGGCCCCGAGCCCACCCGCAAGGCGTTTCTATTTAGCGATCGGCCATTGTATCAGCCGGGCGAAACGGTTTATTTCAAAGCCATCGTGCGCGATCTGCCGGATGGCCAGCCGGTGCTGCCAATAAACCTCAAAGGCGTTGTGAACGGGTATGATTCGCGCGGTCGCCGGTTCGTGACAACGAATGTGACGGTGTCGGCGCTCGGCGCGTTGGACCTGGCGCTGGTGCTGCCGCCCGCGCCGCTGGGCACGTATCGGCTCGACCTCGTGTTCACAAACGAGGCCACGTTCTCGCATCATTTCGAGGTGGCGGAATATCAACCGAATGCGTTCGAGGTCAAAATCCAGCACCCGCCCGTTTTCAAACCGACGGATAAAGTCGAGTTGCCCGTGACCGCCCGCTATTATCACGGCACCCCGCTGGCCAAAGCCAAACTGCGCTGGCTGTTGGAGGCGAACGACGCGGGGTTTTCGCCGGAGGGATTTGAGGAGTTTCAGTTCATTGATTCCGGGTATCGCTGGTGGCGCCACAATGATCGCGGCGAGGATCAAGGTTCCCTGAGTTTGCAAGGCGAGCACGATCTCACCAGCCAGGGCGTGACGCTGCAACCGGCGTTCACGCTCAACCCCAAGCAGCCGCAGCCGCGCCAGGCGCGGGTGACCGTCGAAATCACTGATCTCAATCAGCAAACCGTCAGTCGCGAGGCCGGTTTCACGGTGCACAGCTCCGATTTTTATCTGGGCGTTCACGAAACCGAGCAGGTGTGGCGCAGCGGGGAGGAACACCCGTTGGAATTGATTGCAGTGCGGGGGAATGGTCAGCCGCTGGAGCAGCCGGTCGCCGTCAGCGTCAAGGTGATCAAACTGGAATGGGAGACGGTGCGCGTGCAAGGCGCGGGGAAGGCGACGCTGTTCCGCAATGAGCGGCGCTTGCGCACGATCGCGGAAAAGTCCATCGCCACCCGCGTGCTGCGCCGCGCGGGCGCGCAATGGGAATTGCCGGACGCCAAAGCCGCGCCCGCGCCGACGCTGCTGATCCAGGAGGCGGGCGAGTATGTGCTCGAATATCGCGCGCGGGACGCCGCCGGGCAGGATGTGCTCACGCGGCAGGACGTGCAAGTGACGGGCAACGACGCGGTTAATTGGGAGCAGCACAATCCGTACCTGATGAAGCTCATTCCCGATCAGGTGTCGTACAAGGTCGGCGACACCGCGACGATCCTGGTGAAGACCCCGTATGACGGCCCGGCGCTGGTGACGGTCGAGCGCGAAAAAGTCCTGCGGCATTTCACGGTGGACTTGAAAGGCACCGCGCCCGCCGTGCAAATCCCGCTCACGGAGGCCGACCTGCCCAATGTCTTCGTGTCCGTCACGTTGCTGCGCGGTTACGAGCGGACGCGCAAGCAGGTGAAGCTGCCGGAGTATCGCCTCGGCTATTGCCAGTTGACGCTCGAACCGCTGACCCGGCTCCAGGTGAAAGTGGCTTCGGCCACCAGCGAATACCAGCCGCGGCAGACCGTGGCGGTTCACGCGGATGTGAAGGACGCGCAAGGCCAGCCGGTGGCGGACGCCGAAGTCACCTTGTACGCCGTGGACGAGGGCGTCTTGAGCCTGGCCGGCTTCGTGCTGCCGAATCCGCACGATTGTTTCTACTCGCAGCGGCCGCTGTCGGTGCAAACCAGCATCTCCTTGCCGAACCTGCTCCCGGAGAATCCGGACGCCGCGCGTTTCAGCAACAAGGGCTACTTGATCGGCGGGGGCGGCGAGGAAGCGGAACTCCGCAAGAAATTCCTCGCGTGCGCCTTTTGGAATGCGACGCTGCGCACGGATGCCGGTGGAAAAGTGACCGCCAGCTTTCCCGCGCCCGACGGCTTGACGCGCTACCGCATCGTGGCGGTGGTGCAGACGGCGAAGCATCAATTCGGCGCGGGCGAGGGCGCGTTTGCCATTCACAAGCCGTTAATGCTGCAACCGTCCCTCCCGCTGTTCGGCAGCCAGGGGGATTCCCTGACCGCGCGCGCCGTGGTGCAGAATGAATCCGATCGCGCGGGCGACGTGGAGGTGAGCCTGCAACTGGACGATAAAGCCGCCGCCGGCACGCGGCCCCTCGTGAAAAGCGTGCACCTGGCCGCCCGCCAATCCGCCAAGGTGGAGTTCGACGTCACGCTGACCGGCGTGGGCGCCAGCCAATGGATTTGGCGCGCGCATTTCCAGGACCCGGCTTTGGCGTTCACGGACTCCGTGCAATCCACAATCCAAATCAGCGACCCGCGCCCGGTATTGCGCGAGGTGTTCTATGCGCGCATCACCGGCGCGGAAACGAACCTGCTGGCGAAGGCCGATCCGCGCCTGCTGGACAGCCGGGGAACCGTGACCGTGCGCGTGAGCAACACCCGGCTGCTGGGTTTGGATGGCGCCGTCGAACACCTGCTGCACTATCCGTACGGGTGCGTGGAGCAAACCACCTCCAGCCTGTTGCCCTGGCTCGCGCTGCGCGATCTGCCTGGCATGAGCCAGCGCCTGAAGCGCGGCAATTTGAACGCGGAGACCGCCATCATCCGCAGCATCAACCGCCTGCTATCCATGCAAACGGCCTCCGGCGGCCTTTCCTATTGGCCGGGCGGCGGCGAGGCGGACGCGTGGGGCAGCGCCTATGGCGCGATGGGCTTGCTGCTGGCCAAACAGGCGGGCTACGACGTGCCCAATGAACCATTGGAGCGGTTGCTCAAATTCCTGAGCGAACAATTGCGCGAGGCGGGCACGGCGTGGGAAGATCACGCGCTATCCGCCCGTTGCCTTGCGCTTTACGCGTTGGCGCTGGCCGATAAACCGGAACCCGCCTACGGCGCGCGGCTCTTTGAAAAGCGCAACACCCTTTCTGCGGAAAATCGGGCGCTGCTGGCGCTGGCCCTGGCCCGTGCCCACGGTGGCGCGGACATGATCGAGGAACTGCTGAAAGTCCCGTCGGCCCCGCGCCGCGAGACGTTTTCCTGGTTCGGTTGCCTGGCGCGGGAACAAGCCATCCAACTGATGGCCTGGTGCCAGCACGATCCCCGCGCCGCGCAGATCGAGACGCTGCTGGCGGAACTGTTGGCCGAAATGCAGGACGGCCATTGGGCCACCACGCAAGGGAACGCGTGGTCCGTGCTCGCGCTGGCTGAATATGCGCGCCAGGTGGAGAAGACGCTCGCCCCGGTGTCCGGGGAACTCGTGTGCGGTGATGCGACGCGGCGCTTCACGACCACGGCGGCGGAAACCATCGTGCAGGAACAATTCGCCTGGACGCCGGCGGGCAGCCACGCGTTGACCCTGCGCAAAGCCGGCGCGCAAACGCTCTACGCCCTGACGACCATTGAAGTGCGCCTCAAAACCCTGGAACAACCGCGCCAGAACCACGGATTCAGCCTGGTCCGCACCTATTCGCTGCTGGATGACCTCGGCACGCCGCGTCCCTTTGCGAACGCCAAAGTCGGCGACCGCGTCCTCGTCACGCTCAATCTGGAAGTGCCGCAAGCCTCCCATTACCTGGCGATTGAGGACCCGCTCCCGGCGATCCTGGAACCGGTCAACCCGAACTTCGTCACGCGCCAGACCGCCGTGCGCGGCACGCTGCAGAATGATTTTCAATGGTACGGCGACTTCCAGGAAATGAAGGCCGATCGCGTGCGGTACTTCCGCAACAACCTTTGGCCGGGCCAATTCAAAATTCAATACCTCGCCCGCGTGCGCGCGGCAGGCACCGTGATCGCCCCCTGCGCCAAAGTGGAAGAAATGTACCGCCCCAACCGCATGGGCCTCACCGAAGCCATCCAACTGAAAAGCACCGGCTGGGAATAAGGGGCGTTTGCCCCCCGTAGGAGACGACGTAAGGAGTCTCTAATTTAATTAATGGAAACCCGCAACCATCCGGAATGTTTGAGTCTCGTTACCTCGACTACTACCAAGACATTGGCAAAGGGTCAGCCGCCGAAATCAAATGCGGCTTGTGTTTGTTCCGGGGGGGTTGGCCGCGGCGTGTGCTGCCAGCCAGGCGGGCAAATCTTCCGCAGCGGATATTTTCCATTGACCCAAGGGGCCTTTTAAAAGATGGTCAGCACCATGACGAAAAACTGGCACCCGAAAACAATGAACGAATCGTTCGTTCAAGAACATTGTTCGGTAGCGGCAGTGTGAAGCTAGGATTGAAAACTCGATGGCTAGTTCTTCCCGTCGCACTGGGAATGATCGTCCTTGTAATCGGGGCGGGGGTGAGACTGTGTGGAAGGCCGTCGCGCTCGCCATTGGTGATTCAATTTCTATGGCACACGAATTTCAATGACCCGAGGCTGCTTCCATGCGCCGTCTTCGCGGTGACGAATTCGAGCCACCACAAGATCACATGTAAACGCGCTTACCCTCAGGTTCGCCACGGCGGAATATGGTCAACGGTTGACTTGTATGGGCCACGGCCGATTATGTCTGACCTCGTCCAAGGTGAGGGGGAGTGCCTCATCGAACCTATTCCCCCTGGTAGAAGTGAGTCCTGGCGATTGCCGATTGTCTGGTCCCGCATTCCGGCCACAGCATTTGAACACTGTCTAGATCACTTTGGCGTCGTGACCTGGTTTACAAATTACTCCGCTGAACTGGTATTAACCAGAACCGAACCAGAGGTTTCACCGAACGCGGCTCTGCCGCATCGGTGAACTTACCGTTAGCCTCATAACAACGCCTTAAGGATTGCTCGGAAAGGCATTGCCTCAGCACCTCTGGCACCCGCTGCGGGGTGCATCTCCTTTTCTGCGGTGGACCGCATGGGATGGCAGTGGCAGGGCCGAAGGCCCGCCATGTGATAGCCCGGGCTGAAGGCCCGGGAATACGTTCCCCGCAAATCGCCCCGCCCTGTAAGGGCGGCACCACCGTTGCGGGCGGCAATCATGGAATTGAACATCCCTCCCTTTCAGGGCGGCGGCAACAGGGTGGTTCATCGTTTCCTTGGGGCTTCACCCCAAGCTATCACATCACGGGCTTTCAGCCCGGCGCTGTCTGTGCGGGGAACGGGGCATGACCTCCGGAAAGCCGCCCAATAAACCCAACTGCACCCCGGCAAGGGGTGCCAGAGGTTACTTTAATGCCTGCCGTTAAAGTTGAAAAAGGAGCTTGTTTGGCGATTTTTGAGGTCGGAGGCCGAATTTTTAGATAACTTGCTATGGGTAAGTGTGTTGCGGATGGTTAAGTCAGTGTTATTGGGGCCAAGGCATGTGTTTTTTTCAAAAAGCACATACTTTCTGCCGCTTGTGCCCAATTCCAGCTCCTGGCTCCCAGCTCCTATCTCCTTCGCATGATTTTTCTTCAAAAGTAATTTGTTCTCAATTTTTTCCACGTTCCATCCCCATTTTACCGGCCTTTTGCCTCTGAAAATATTTTTCAAACTTTTTTGAGGGTAGGACCGTATTTGTCCTACCCCCCATGATACGCTGCTCCCCGAAATGATTGAATACACGAACATATTATACAAATAAAACGGGTGAATAACGAAAGACACAACTATGGAAAACAACGAAAAACAACAGCGTTTCATCGAACTTCGCACCAAAGGCTGGACCTATGCCCGCATTGCCGAGGAACTCGGCGTGCATCGCAACACCATCCTTAACTGGAGCCGCCAATTCCAGTTCCAAATCCAAAACGCCCGGGTCATCGAGGATGAAGCCCTGGCTAATCAATACTTTGCCACCCGCGAGGCCCGCTGGAAAACCCTGGCCGACACCCTCCAGCGCGTGGTGACCGAAACCGAAAAGCGCGATCTCAGCACCGTTCCCACCGCCCAGCTCTTTGCGGTTGCTGCCGCCATCCGGCGCGAAATCCAGCGCGAGACCGTTCTCCCCACGTTCACGATGCCGGTGGCCCATATCCCCGCCTCGGAACTTCCAAGCGACGTGCATGTCTGGCAGGTCTAAAGGCCATTGTGCGCACAATTTTAGCACAATTTTAGCACAATCCATTTTCAGCTAACCTGTTTGCCATGTCCAGGTCCCGGAGCTGGGAGGCAGGAGCCACACGAATGCGGAGGGCGGAACCCGCGATTTCGGAATGCGGAATGAATCCAAAATACCCAACATGGCAAAAATTAGCGGGCAAAATGACTGATGACTGGTTACTGATCACTGATCTTATTGCCGTGCGTTTTCCTCTGTGTTCCTCGTGCCTCTGTGGTTCATCTTCGGTTACATTTTTCCTCTGCAAAAGGAATTCCCAATTCTGGGTATGCACTTTATTCCCCTAACCCCCATCTGTTGTGGATGGGAACTTCGTGAGTGATCGGCCACCGACCA